>NZ_JBSHGZ010000001.1:0-261125 GCF_053618075.1 Embleya sp. NPDC055664 | reverse complement strand
TTCTTTCTCCGGGGGGGGGGGCCCGCGCCCCCCCCCCCCCCCCTAACCCGCTTTTTTTCTCTGCCCTCACCCTGGGGGGGGGCGGGCCCCCGCCCGCCCCCCCCCCCCCCGACCGGAGAGACAGCAGGCGCTCACGACACGACCCGTCGGTTCACCTTCGTCATCACCGAGACGGCGTTGCGTTGGGGCTTCTGCCCGCCGGAGGTTCGAGCGGGGCAGGCTGCGCACATCGCGTCGACGACCACCCTGCCCAATGTCGAGATCGGCGTGATCCCACTCGGCGCGCCAGTGCACGAAGTACCGCTGCACGGCTACGAGATGTTCGACGACCGACTCGTCAACGTGGGCCTGGAGCACGCCACCGTGGCGGTAACCGACCCGAGCGACATCGCGACCTGTCACGGGCTGTTCCGTCTGATGGCGGATGCCGCGTCGATGGGCGACGATTGCCGCGCACTCCTCGACCAAGTCCGCTCGTAGGATGCCGAACGACCGCGTCGGCGGCCCCGCCTGACTGCGCGTCAGCCTCGGGTGGCGATCAGGGTGGTTTCCGGGAGGCGGATGAGGGGAATTCGGCGGTCGGTGCGGGTTTGGTAGTTGGCGTAGTAGGCGCGGTCGGCGGTCAGGGCGGCCCAGGTCTTCGTGTACTCGTCGCCGTCGAGGATTTCCGGGACGCTCCAGTACGTCGCGTGCTGCACGCGGACCAGGAGCTGCGGGTTGGCCGTGCGGTCGGACAGGTTCACGTACCAGGACGGGTGCTTGGCGGCGCCGGCGAAGGAGCCGACCACGATGCGGTGGCCGTTCTCGTCCGCCCAGAACGGCAGGGCGACCTTGTGCATCCGGCCGCTCTTGCGGCCGACCGTGTGTACGAGCACGTGGTCCATCCCGGCCAGCAGCCAGACGTCGTCGCCGTCCGACTGTTCCATCTGCGAGACGTGCTCCTTGGTGAAGAGAACGATCTCCTCGGGCGAGGGCTCGATGAATTCGTCGTTCTTCTGTTCCGCCATGATGGTTTTCGCTCCAGAAAAGGCACGCGCGGCAGTTGGGTTGCGCGACTCTAGTCCGGGTCTCGCCAACCATCAATGCCGGTCTCGGGGATCCGGACGTGGTCCGCGTCACGGCTCCCGACCCCCGTCCGGGCCACCGCCGAGGCCGCTCGGACCAGCGCCGCCACCGCCGTCGAGCGGGACCGTTCGGGCCAGGCGACGGCCAGCACCGACGGCGGCGCGTCCACGACCGGCCGGAACACGACGCCCGGGCGGGGGTAGCGGGCGGCGACGGAACGCGGCAGCAGCGGGGTTCGGCACTCCAGGGTCACCAACGTCAGCAGTTGGGCGAGGTCGCGCCCCGCATGGCGGTGCTCCTGGATGTACCGATCCACCTCCTCGGCGCGCAACCCCAGGTCGGCGAGGGTCAACGACTCCTCGGCCGCGAGCGGGTGCGCGGCGGCGAGGGCGGCCACGCGCGGTTCGGCGATCAGCGTCTCGGCGTCCAGGCCGGCGCGGTCGAACGGCTCATGGACCAGGGCCACGTCCACCTCGCCCCGGCGCAGCAGGTCGGGCTGTTCCTGCCAGCCGCACAGCCGGATCCGTACCGGCATCGCTCCCGGTTCGGCCGCGTAGCGCGCCAGCATCGGCTCCAGCAGGTCCCCGTCACCATCCGCCTTCATCGCCAGCACCAGCTTCGGCGAGGCGTCGGCGGCGCGCCGGGCCCGGCGTCCGGCGGCCTCCAGCGCGTCCAGCGCGGGCCGCGCCTCCGCCAGGAGCACCGTGCCGGCGGGGGTCAGCGCCACACTGTGCGTGGTCCGCTCGAACAGGACCGCGCCCACTTCCGCCTCCAGCGCGCGGATCGCGCGCGACAGCGGTGGCGGCGAGATCCCCAGCCGCTCGGCGGCGCGCGCGAAGTTCAACTCCTCGGCGACGGCGACGAAGTAGCGCAGTGGGCGGGACTCCACGTACTCACCCTCTCCCCTACGTTCGGTTCGGTATTGCCCTGAGGGTAACAACCGGGAGCCGATCGATCCTTCAGTTCGGGGCTGCCGGCCACCAGGCTCGACGACATCCCTTCGAACATCTCCCCTGGAGTATTCGTGATCGTCGTCACCACCCCGACCGGACAGATCGGCGCGCAGGTTCTCACCGGCCTTCTCGACGCCCCGGGCGCCGTCCCGCCCGTACGGGTGATCGCCCGCGACCCCGCGCGCCTGCCCGCGAACATCCGCGAGCGGGTCGAGGTCGTCGCCGGTTCGCACGCCGACCCCGTCGTGTTGAAGGAGGCGTGCGCGGGCGCCGACCGCATCTTCTGGCTGGTGCCGCCGACGCCCGGGGCGGCGAGCGTCGACGGCCACTTCCGCGCCTTCACCGAGCCGCTGCGCGACGTGGTCGGCGACGACGGCATCCGACGTGTCGTCGCCGTCTCCACCCTCGGGCGCGGCGTGGCCGAGAACGCCGGGCAGATCTCGGCCTCGCTCGCCATGGACGAGGCGATCACCACCATGGACGTGCACTACCGGGCGCTGTGTCCGCCCTTCCTCATGGAGAACCTGCTGCACCAGGTCGAGCCGATCCGCCGCACCGGCATGTTCTTCCTGGCCACCACCGAGGACCGAATCCTGCGCACCTGTGCCACCGTGGACATCGCCGCCACGGCCGTCCGACTGCTCCTTGACGACTCCTGGACCGGTTCGGCCGACGTCCCGCTGGTCGGCCCCGACGACCTGACCCCGCCGGCCATGGCGGAGGTCCTGTCCGAGGTGCTGGGCCGGCCGATCGGCTTCCGGCGCACGAGCAGCGCCGAGTACAAGGCGACCCTGATCGGCCACGGCGCGAGCGAGGCGTGGGCCCAGGGGCTCGCCGACATGGTGGACTCGCTGGACGCCCAGGGCTACTACGGCGCCGACGCGGGCAGCACGCCCGAGACCGCACCGACCACGTTCCGCCGGTGGTGCGAGGAGGTGCTGCGGCCCGCCGTCACGGCCTGACCGAACCCGGCCCGCGTGCCGCGCAGTGCCGGTGATCACACCCATACCGGCAGGTCGGGGCGCCCTCCCCCTCGTAGGATCGCGACAAATCCTACGAGGGGACAACGGGGCATGGACGCACGGCGATTCGTGGTGGTCAGCGGCGGGGGCAGCGGCATCGGACGGGCCATCGCACGCCGGTTCGCCGCGCAGGGCGACCACGTGACCGTGCTGGGCCGCCGTCCCGGGCCGATCGCCGCCGTCGCCGAGGAGATCGGCGGCGTCGCGGTCGCCGTCGACCTGACGGACCCTCATGCGGTGGAGCGGGCCCGGGAGTCGCTGCCCGAGCGGGTGGACGTACTGGTCAACAACGCCGGCCGGCGGCTGCCCGCGCTCGACGACCCCGACCTGGCCGCCGTCGCCGACCACTGGCGCGGGATGTACGACCACGTCGTCCTGCCCACCATCTTGCTCACCGAGGCCCTGCTCCCCCGCATCGCCCGCCCCGGCGGCCGCATCGTGTCGATCGGCTCGACCGCCGGACTGCGCGGGAACAACGCGTACGGCGCCGCCAAGGCCGCCGTGCACGCCTGGAACCACACCCTCGCCGCCCGGGTCGGCCCCGACGGCATCACGGCCAATATCGTCGTCCCCGGCTACATCGCCGACACCGAGTTCGCCTTCGACATGGTCCAGGACGCCGCCGAACACGCCCGCCGCGCGGAGGCCACGCTCGTCAAGCGCGTCGGCCGCCCCGACGACATCGCCGCCGCGGTCGCCTTCGTCGCCTCCCCCGAAGCGGGCTACATGACCGGCGAGTTCGTCAACGTCAGCGGCGGCCACGTCCTGGGCCGCTAGGCCCTGTCCGATCCGCCGGACAGGGCCTGGATGACGCGCCGAGGTCCCGGACGCCAACGGCGGGCAGGAGTCGAGTCACCGGTCGACCAGCCGTGGACGCGGGGCCTCACCTGCGGATTCCGCGTCGATGTCGTCGGCCCCGACCGGGCCGCCGGGAAGCATCGAGTCCAGCCACTTCGGCAGCCACCAGTTGGCCCGGCCGAGGAGTGTCATGGTCGCCGGTACCAGCACCATGCGCACGACCGTGGCGTCGATGAAGATCGCGGTGGCCAGGCCGAGCCCGAACATCTTGGTGGAGGGGTCGTCGGTGACGGCGAAGGACAGGAAGACCGCCACCATGATGAGGGCGGCCGAGGTGATGATCCGGGCGGTGCCCGAGATGCCGTCGACGATCGCCGTGCCGTTGTCGCCGGTGCGCAGGTACTCCTCGCGTACGCGGGAGAGGAGGAACACCTCGTAGTCCATCGACAGGCCGAACAGGATGGCGAAGAGGAACATCGGGATGAACGACACGATCGGAACCGTCGCTTCCAGCCCGATGAGTGCGCCTCCCCAGCCCCACTGGAAGACCGCGACCATGACGCCGTAGGCCGCGCCGATGCTCAGCAGATTCAGCAGTACCGCCTTCAGCGGTACGAGTATCGAGCGGAAGACCAGCATCAGCAGCAGGAACGACATCGCCGCCACGGTGGCGACGAACAGCGGCAGGCGTTCGCTGGTGCGTCGGCCCACATCGGACAGGCTCGCGGCGGCACCGCCGACGTGGGCCCTGGCCGGACCGTGCCCGATCGCCGTGGGCAGCACCTCGGTGCGCAGCCGGGCGATGGTGTCGGCCGTGGCCTTGTCCTGGGGGCTGGTGGTCGGGAACACCACGAGGGTCGCGATGCCGGTGGCCCGATCGACGCGCGTCGGCGCAACGGATGCAATGCCCGGATCCGCCGCGACCTTCCCGACGAGTCGGTCCAGCACTCCCGGATCACCGGCGGGGTCTGCGGCGATGACGAGGGGGCCGTTGATGCCCGGGCCGAACCCCTCGGCGACGAGGTCGTAGGCCCGGCGCTCGGTACGGCTGTGGGGCAGTGAGCCGTCGTCGGGCAGGCCGACGCGCAGGCCGAGCACGGGCAGCGCCGCGATCAGCAGCAGCCCCGCCGCGCCGACCGCGTACGGCACCGGGTGCCGGCTGACGTGCCCGATCCAGCGACGCCACCCGGCGGCATGGGCGGCGCCTGCCGCCGGGTTCCGCCGCCGTGCGAGTCGGCCCGGCTTCCTCGTCCGCAGAGCCCGGCCGATCCGGCCGGGCCGGGCCAGGCGTGGGCCGGCCGCGCCGAGGAAGGCCGGCAGCAGCGTCACCGACGCGAGCACCATGGTCAGGACGACGATCGAGACGGCGAACCCGCCCACCGTCATGAACGGTACGTTCGCGACCGCCATGCCGAGGATCGATACGACGACGGTGCCGCCGGCAAAAACCACGGGCCGCCCCGCCGTGGCCACCGCTCGCCCCGCCGCGTCGCGGGGATCGACCCCGCGCGCGAGGTACTCCCGGTGCCTGGCGAGCACGAACAGCGCGTAGTCGATGCCCACTCCGAGCCCGACCATGCTGCCCAGGACCGGGGCGAAGGTCGGGACGTCCGTCACCCCCGCCAGTACCGTCATCGTGGCAACCCCGACGGTCAGCCCGAAGACCGCCATGCCGATCGGCAGCGCGGCGGCGACGAGCGAACCGAACGCCAGGAACAGGATTGCGGCCGCGGCGAGGATGCCGATCAGCTCGCTCACGCCGCCGTCGGGGCTGGAGAAGGCGTAGAAGAGGTCCCCGCCCATCTCGATGCGCAGGGGCAGTTCGGCGCGCAGCCGGTCGCCGAGGTCCACGAGCGCGTCGAGGTCTTTCGCCGACAGCCGGCTCTGGTCGGGGTACTGCACCCGGACGACCGCGATCCGCCCGTCGGCCGAGACCAGGCCGCCGCGCACGGAGGTGTCCTCGCCCGCGTCGAGTGCCCCGACCGGGTCGCTCGTGCCGAGCACGTGCGGCAGCCGCCGCACCTCGGTCTGCAGCCGCGTGAGAGCGGTGCGCGCGCCGCCGTGGTCGAAGAACGTCGCGCCGCCGTCGCGGGGGGTGACGACCACCTGGGCGGTCATGCCCTCCTGGCCGGTGCCGGCCCGCTCGATCAGTTGTGCGGCCCGTTGGGAGTCCAGTCCCGGAACGGTCATCGAGTCCGCGGTCCGCCCGCCGATGGCGATCGCGGCGAGGACGGCGAGCGCGGCGGCGATCAGCCATGCCGCGATCACCCGCCAGGGATGGCGGGCGGCGCTTGCGCCCAGGCGCAACAGGGCTTTCGAGAGCATCGATTTCTCCAACCACCTCGTCGGCCGTCCTTGTCCGGCCGCCGATGCCGAGGTTCGTCGCCACGGCGCTCCGCGGCATCGGCTCGCGGGCCGCGGATCCTTCGGCCCCGGGGCGGAAAGACGCCCCGTACTTTCGGCCGATGCGCGGTACGGCGCGGTCCCTAGGCTGAGAACCGTGCTGCGAAACGACCTGCGAACCCTGTGGACCGAACCCCGACCGCCCGACGCGCCCGCCCGGGTGTGGCGGGACTGGGCGCTGCTCGCCGCGGCCCTGGGCGGTGTGGTGCTGGAGGCCGGCCTGCGCGAGAACGTCGTGTGGCGGCCGGTGGCGGCGGTTTTCGCCGTATGGCTGTGCCTGCTGCTCCTGTGGCGCCGGACCCGCCCACTGGCGATGGTCACGTTGGCGTTCGGCTCGGTGATCCTGCTCCAGCTGGTCTCGCTGGTCGCCGCACCAGGGCCCGTCGGCCTGGACACCGGCGCGGTCGTGCTCGTGCTGGTGTACGCGCTGCCCCGGTGGGGATCGGGACGGGAGATCGTGCTGGGCGGCGGGGTGATCCTCACGGCCTTCGCGCTGTGTGTCGTCACGTACGAAACCCCGGTCACCCAACTGGTCGGGGGTTTTGTCTTCCTGCTGCTGCCCGGCTTGATCGGGGCAGCCGTGCGGTTCCTGGTGACCGCTCGCGAGCGGCAGTTGGAGCAGGTACGCTCCCGCGAGCGTGAGCAACTCGCCCGGGAACTGCACGACACGGTGGCCCACCACGTTTCGGCCATGGTGATCAGCGCCCAGGCGGGCCGGGTGCTCGCGGGCACCGACCCGTCCGCCGCCGTCGAGGCGCTGGAGGGGGTCGAGGAGGAAGGGGCGCGCACGCTGGAGGAAATGCGAGCCATGGTCACCGCGCTGCGCGACCGCGGGACCGGCACCGAGCTCGCGCCGCCTGCCGGTGTCGCGGATCTGGAGCGCCTGGTGCGCACCCCGGGTGGTCGGCTCAGGGTCGACCTGGGGCTCGACGGCGAGCTGGATACGCTGCCCCCGGCCTTGGACGCGGCCGTCTACCGCATTGTGCAGGAGTCGGTGACCAACGCCATGCGCCATGCGGTCGACGCGACCGAGGTCGTCGTCCGGGTCACCGCGGAACGGCGTACGGTACGGGTGAGCGTGCGCGACAACGGCCACCGCACCGGCCGAGGCCGTGCCGGATTCGGACTTGCCGGACTGCACGAGCGCGCCGCCCTGCTCGGCGGCGAACTACACGCCGGCCCCGGCCCCGAACAGGGCTGGCATGTCGAAGCCGAGCTGCCGAGAGGGAGGACCGAGAGCGGTGCCCATCCGCGTCCTCGTCGCTGACGACCAGACCATCATCCGCACCGGGCTGCGGATCATGCTGAACGCCCAGCCCGACATCGAGGTGGTCGGCGAGGCCGCCGACGGACGGGAAGCGGTCCGGATGGCCCGCGAACTGCGCCCCGACGTCTGCCTGTTCGACATCCGCATGCCCGTGATCGACGGACTGGAGGCCACCCGACTGGTCGCCGGCCCGGGCGTCGCCGACCCACTGGCCGTGGTCGTCATCACCACGTTCGACCTCGACGAGTACGTCTACGGCGCGCTGCGTGCCGGCGCCCGCGGATTCCTCCTCAAGGACACGGGACCGGACCTTCTGGCCCAGGCCGTACGGTCGGCGTCCGGCGGTGAGGCGCTCATCGCGCCCAGCGTCACCGTCCGGCTGCTCCAGGCATTCGCGGACCTGCCCGTCGGCCGGCCCGTGGCCCAGCCGATCTCCCCCGTCACCGCCCGCGAGGAGCAGGTGCTCCTCGCCGTCGCTCGCGGACTGACCAACACCGAGATCGCCGACGCACTGCACATCAGCCTCAGCACGGTGAAGACGCATCTGGCCGGTCTGATGGCCAAACTCGGCGCCCGCAACCGGGTCGAGATCGCGATGTGGGCCTACGAAACGCGCCGTATCCTCCCCGGGCCCTGAGCCGGCTGCCGGGCCACGTCCCATGAGTCCCCGTCAGGACCGGGTGAACGCCGGACTGTTGCTGTGCTCGGGGACCGTTGCCAGCGGCTCCGAGACCTCTGCGTGTGTCGGTCCGACCTCCGCCGCGAGCGCGTCCAGTGCGGCCAGGTCGAAGCCGTACAGCGTCGCCGCGTTGCCGGCCAGGATCGCGCGCAGTTCCTCGGGCGACGCGTCGTGGAACGAACGGCGCAACGACTCGCGCGTGTACGGGTAGGTGCCCTCGTCGTGCGGGTAGTCCGCGCCCCACATGTAGCGGTCCACGCCCAGTTCGTGCCGCGCCGCGGCCTCCGTCGGCGACGGGAAGCTCGCGCCCACCCAGCAGTTCCGGGCGAAGTACACGCTCGGCGGCTCGGGCAGCCGGTCCGCCTCGGTGTACTTGAGTTCGCCGATCCGCCCCGACGCCATCTGCGCGTGATAGGCGTCCAGTTGCCGCAGCAGCGGCGGAACCCACGCGGCGCCCTGCTCGGTGATCGCGAACTTCAGCCGGGGAAAGCGCGCGAACGCCCCGGACAGCAGCATGTGGGTCAGTGGCCGACGGGAGAACAGCGTCGCCTCGGCGATCCACAGGAACGTCGCCGCCGGGTAGTCCCCATAGTCCGGACTGCCGGAGCCGCCGTGGTTGACCACCGCCAACTCCAGGTCCTGGCAGACCTCCCACAGCCGATCCCACTCCGGCGCGTACAGCGGCAGGATCCCGGTCGCGTCCGGCGGCGTGGTCGGGATCAGGATGCCCGCGAGCCCGCTCTCCTTCGCCCACACCGCCTCGGCCACCGCGTCGTCGACGTCGTTCAGAAACACCTGGGCAAGCCCGGCCCGGCGTACGGCATTTGCTCCACCACACCACTGGGCCAGCCACCGGTTGTGCGCCCGGATCCCGGCCAGCCGGCGGGCGTAGGAGTGCGCCGACGACGGCGGGCGCGCGAGTAGTTGGCCGGTGGGGAAGAACGGCGGCACCGTGTTCGGGAACACCACCTCGGCGACGATCCCGTCGGCGGCCAGTTCGGCGATCCGCCGCTCGTCGTCCCAGTTGCGGGTACGCCCGTCGCCCTGAAGGTCGCGGAACGGGTTGCGGTAGCGCCCCCGCCAGGCGTCGAACTCCTCATGCCAGGCCGGGTCCAGGAACTCCCGGTAGACGTCCATGCCCGCGCCGGCATGCCCGTCCGCCGAGATGACGGTGTAGCGCCCCGAACCGCCCGACCCGCCTGAACCGACCGCACCGCCCGACCCGCCCATCACCGCTCCCCCAGCTTGAATACCCGCATCGCGTTCTCCCGCAGGAACTTCGCCCGCACCTCGGGCTTGAACGGCACATCCGGCAACTCGCGGAAGATGCGCTCCAGGGACAACCCCATCGGGTAGTAGCCCGCGTACATCACCTTGTCCGCCCCACGCGTGTTCGCGTAGTCGACGATCGCCTTCGGGTAGTACTTCGGCGCGAACGCCGAGGTCATGTAGTACAGCCCCGGCCACTTGAGCATCAGCTTGACCGCCAGGTCCTCCCACGGCTCCGCGCCGTGCCGCATCACGATCCGCAGCTCGGGGAAGTCGTAACAGACCTGGTCGAAGTGCATCACGTCCTGGCACGCGGACGGCACCCGCGGACCGGCGATGCCCGCGTTGGACACGATCGGCAGGTCCAGGTCGATGCAGGTCTGGTAGATCGGGTAGTAGCGCCGATCGCTGACCGGCACCTGCGGATTGCAGCCCGCCGGGAACGTGGTCACCGCGACGATCCCGTGCTCCTCGTACGCCGCCCGGATCCGCCGCACCGCCTTGGTGATGTCGTTCGGATCCACCTCCAACGTCGGCCGGAACCGCTTCGGATACGCGGCGATCGCGCGCAGCGCGGTCTCGCTCAGCCCGACCAGGCCGATCTCGACGCCGCACGCATCCATCCGACCGATCGTCACCTCGACCGGATCGGCTCCTTCGTCCAGCCGGTTCGGCACACCCTTGAACATGTACTCGGCGGGAAACTCCATCTCGCCGCTCTCCGCGTCACGCAGTTGCGGCTTCAGGAAGTCGTAGTGGCTCCTGGCCTGCGCACTCGGGAAGCCGATCATCAGATCGACCGCACCCAAGGCATCGGCGGACCCGGCTTCGGACATGGCGAACCCCCTGCCCATCAGTTGATTGACTCCATCAACTTAACAGCAGCAGGGGGCAACAGCCATAGGCAACGAGCGCGAGCGGCGCGGGCGTCAGCGGTTGGTCATCGCCTGCTTGATCAGCGTCCGACCGAAGTCCCACATCAGCCCCGTGCCCTTGTGCGCGTCGTCCATCACGTCCACGAAGCCCGCGACGAAGTGATCCACGTCCTCCTGCCCGATCACATACGGCGGCAGCAGCTTGATCACGTCCATGTGGTCGCCCGCCACCTGGGTGAGCACCCGGTGCCGCTGGAACAGCGGTACCACCACCATCTGCGCGAACAACCCGTGCCGGGCCGCCTGGAGCGCCGTCCACCCGGCGCGCAACTTCAGCGAGCGCGGCTTGCCGAACTCCAGGCCGATCATCAGGCCCCGCCCGCGCACCTCCGCGAACAGCTCGTACTTGTCGATCAGCGGGGTCAGCGCCGCCGTGAACGCGTCGCCCATCCGCGCGCTGTTCCCGATCAGGTCCTCGTCGTCGAGCACCGCCAGCGTGGCCAGACCCGCCGCCATCGCCTGATTGTTGCCGCCGAACGTGCAGTCGTGCACGAGCACCCGGTCCATCGTCGAATAGACCTTCTTGAACACCCAGTCACGGGTCAGCGTCGCGCCGATCGGCACATAGCCGCCCGACAGCGCCTTGGCGACCGTGACGATGTCCGGCTCGACGCCGTCCTCCCACTGGTACGCGAAGAACCTGCCGGTGCGCCCCATCCCGGTCTGCACCTCGTCGGCGATCAGCAGCGCGCCGTGCTCGCGCAACAACTTCTGCGCGGCGGCCAGCCACCCCGGCGGCGGCGCGAGCACACCCTTGCCCAGGATCGGCTCGATGATCAGCGCCGCGACGTCACCGCGCTTCAACTCCCGGGCCAACGCGTCCAGATCGCCCAGCTTGATACCCACGTCCGGGAGCAGCGGCTCGAAGCCCTTGCGGAACTCGGCCGCGCCGTTGACGGAGAGCGCGCCCGTGGTCAGGCCGTGGAAGGCGTGGTCGATGTAGACGATCCGGCGCCGCCCGGTGGCGAACCGGGCGAACTTCAGCGCCGCCTCGACCGCCTCGGTCCCACTGTTGCAGAAGTACACCCGATCCATCCCGGGCGCGCGGGCGAGCAGCCGGTCGGCCAGCGCGGCGGCCAGCGGCGGGGTGTGGAAGTGCACGATGTCCGGCAGGTCGAGCGCGATCACGTCCTGCATCGCCTTGCGCACCACGGGATGGTGCCGGCCCACCCCGTAGGTGCCGAACCCGGAGAGGAAGTCCAGGTACCGGTCGCCCTTGTCGTCGTACAGGTACGGCCCCTCGGCCCGGACGTACTTCCGGTCCATGCCGATCGTCCGCAGCACGCGCGGGAGTTGCGGGTTGAGGTGCTTCGCGTGCAGCTCGAAGCCGCGGTCCGCGTACGCCTCGTACGTCTCACCCAGGTCGAACGTCATCGCCCGCCGTACCTCCTGACTTGGTTCGCTCGTCGTTGGCCCAGTCAAGCAGGGCCGGGGTGGCGTGGCGCAACGTGCGGAACGCCCGGAACCCGTCCACCACCAGGCGGGGCCGGAGCAGTTCGCGCTCCGGGGTGTCGGTGATCACCCGGATCACCCCGGCCGGCCGCTCCCCCGCCGCCGCCAGCAGCCACACCGACTCCATGTCGGCGGCCAGCACGCCCCGTTCGCGAAGCGTGCCCCGGGCCCGGCCCTTGACCAGCTTGTCCACCGTCTCGATCGGGCCGTGATGCAGCCTCAGCTTCGGCGAGACCCGCTGCATCCACTCCGACAACACGCCGGACGTGGGCAGTTCGACCACGGTCCCATCCGGGCCGCGCACCTCGGAGGCGACCACCACGTCGCCCACCGCGACCCCGGGGCCGACCCCCGCGCCGAATCCCGCCACCGCCAAAGTGCCGAACTCCTCGGCCGGCAGCGCGGACAGGGCCCGCGCGCGGGCACGGGCCTTGTCCGCTCCCATGCCCGCGCGCACCACGCGCACGTTGAAAGCCCCCATCAGCCCCGCCTCGACCGCACGCATCTCGATCCGAAGCGGAGTGACCACCATCAAGGGCATGATCAGCCTGTCGTCCTGGCATAGCGGCCGAGCGCCATCACGGGGAAGACGAGCCGGTACATGTGGTACTTGATGTAGAAGTCGCCGGGGAAGCCGGTGCCGGTGAACTGCGGCTCGTCCCACCCGCCCAGCGCGTTCTGATGCGTGGTCAGCCAGTCGATCCCACGCTGCGCGACCTCGCCGAACTCGCCCGCCGCGTGCAGCGCGAGCAGCGCCCACGCGGTCTGCGACGCGGTCGACTCGCCGCGTCCCGACCAGGTCTCGGCCTCGTCGTAGCTGCGCAGATCCTCGCCCCAGCCGCCATCCGGGTTCTGCCGGGCCTCCAGCCACGCCACCGCACGCCGGATCGCCGCGTGCCTGGGGTCGACCCCCGCGGTCACCAGCGCCGGCACCACCGCGCCGGTGCCGTAGACGTAGTTCGCGCCCCAGCGGCCGAACCAGGAGCCGTCCGCCTCCTGATGCTCCATCAGCCACTTGACGCCGTCGGCGACATAGGAGCTGTAGCGGGCGCCGCCGTCGGCCAGCATCTCCACGATGTGCGCGGTCACGTCGGCCGAGGGCGGATCGGTGACCGCGCCGAAATCACTGAACGGCAACTTCAGCGGCAGGATGCTGACGTTGTCCGCGTCGAACGCGCCCCACCCGCCGTCCTTGCTGCGCATCCCGGCGGTCCACCGCTCGGCCCGGTCCAGGACCGCGGCCTTGCGCGCCCCGTCGGGGTGGTCGGTGTAGCGCAGGGCCATCACGATCTCGGCCGTGTCGTCGGTGTCCGGGTAGTAGTCGTTGGCGAACTCGAAGGCCCAGCCGCCCGGTTCCAGATGCGGCCGGCGCACCGCCCAGTCGCCGACCTCGCGGATCTCCTCGTCCATCAGCCACCCGGCCGCCTTGACCACCCTCGGGTCACCCGCCGGGACCCCCGCGTCCCGCAGGGCGACCAGGGTCAGGCCCGTGTCCCACACCGGCGACTGGCATGCCTCGAACCGGCGGCGCACCTCGCCGTCCTCGTCGGTGTCCACGATGGTGAAGCCGTCCAGGCCCTTGATGCCCTGGGCCATCACCGGGTGGTTGAGCGGATACCCCATCAGCCGCAGCGCGATCAGCGAGTAGACCCACGGCGGTTGGATGCCGCCCCAGCCGCCGTCGGCCTCCTGGCGGCGGATGATCCACTGCTCGGCCTTGCGCATCGCGGCCTGCCGGATCGGCTTGATCGGCCGCTTGCGGTACTGGTGCAGCCCGGCGTCCAGCGCCCGGAACACCCGCGACCACGGGTCGGATGCGGCGGTCTTGCCCACCACCGGCTTGGTCGGGCGCAGTTCGGCCAGGCCGAATGGCGCGGGCCGGACCGGGCGCATCGAGCTGACAATGGTCAGCGGAACGATGGTCTGCCGGGCCCAGCAGGCGAAGTCGTAGACGTTGAGTGGGAACCACTTGGGCAGATACACGATCTCCGGTGGCAGCACCGGCAGTTCGTCCCACGACCACCAGCCGAAGAAGGCCAGCCAAAAGCGGGTGAACACCCGGGTCTCGGCCAGGCCGCCGCCGTCGCGGATGAACTCCGCCGCCGCGGCCATGTGTTTGGCATCGGGGTCGTCGCCCGCCAACTTCAGTGCCACGTAGGCCTCGACCGTCACCGACAGGTCGGCGGGGCCGCCGAAGAAGGTCGACCAGGTGCCGTCGGCGCGCTGGTTGGCCCGGATCCACCGGGCGCTCGCCGCGGTCTGTTCCTCGGTGCGGATGCCCAGGAACTCGCGAAAGAGCAGATCCTCGGCGTCCATCGTGACGTTGGTCTCGAGTTCCCCCTTCCACCAGCCCGCATCGTCCTGAAGCTCCATCAGATGAGCAACGGCCTTGTCGAGCGCGTCCCTGACCCGGTCATCACTGACATCGCCGATTCCCGGCTGGGCGGTCACTGTCATCTCTTCACAACTCCCGAGTGGTGGTGAAGGCCGCGAGAGAGGTCAGGTCCGTGTAGGTACCTTGCGGGACGTCCAGGGAATCCAGGCAGGCCATCGCCTGCTCCAGGCGCCGAGCCGCCTCGGTCTCGGTGCGGGCACGTCCGCCCGACTCCTCGACCAGGCGCGCGGCCAGGGCCAGTCCCTCCTCGTTGCGCGGTCCTTCGTCCGTGTAGATGCGCGCCAGCTCACGGCCGGCGGTCGTGTCGCTCGCGAGCGCGGCGACGACCGGCACGGACTTCTTGCGCCGGCGCAGGTCGTTCCAGGCGGGTTTGCCGGTCACCTCGGGTCGACCCCAGATGCCCAGCAGGTCGTCCACCGCCTGGAAGGCGACGCCGAGGTGGTGCCCGAAGCCGTACAGCGCCTGCACGGTGCGCTCGTCGGCGCCCGCGAGGGCCGCCCCGATCGCCGACGCGCAGGCCAGCAGGGCCCCGGTCTTGTTGCCCGCCATGGTCAGGCACTCCTCGACGGTGACGTCGAGTCGGGCCTCGAAGGACAGGTCCTGGGACTGTCCGTCGATCAACCTGGCGGTCGCTTCGGTAAGCAGGCGGGCGGCGCGATCGCCGTCCGCCTCGTCGGCGTCCATCAGGACCTGTTCGGCCAACACGAGCAGTCCGTCGCCGGCCAGGACGGCGAGGCCGGGACCGAAGACCTTCCACGCGGTGGGCCGATGCCGACGTTCCTCGTCGCCGTCCATGAGGTCGTCGTGGATCAGCGAGAAGTTGTGCACGAGTTCGACCGCGACCGCGCCCGGCACGCCCACGGCGGTCGGCGCGCCGACCGCCTCGGCGGACAGCAGCGCGAGGGCGGGGCGCAGCGCCTTGCCGCCGTTGCCCGGCAGTTCGCGGCCCGCCTCGTCGGCCCACCCCATGTGGTACGCGGCCACGCGAGCCAGGGGCGGTTCGAGTCGGGCGGTCGCGACCCGCAGCGCGGGGCGGCTCGCCTCGCGCGCGCGATCGAGCACGGCGGGGGCGATCGATGCGTCGGCGAGCGTCATAGCGGCGTCGTCCTCTCCGGAATGGCACGGGTGCGGCCGAGATGCGGGAGGGCCTCACGAGCGGCGGAAAGGCCGCTGCGAACGGCGCCCTCCATCGTCGCGGGCCATCCGGTGGCGGTCCACGCCCCGGCCAGGGCGAGACCGGGGATCGCGGTCCGGGGGCCGGGACGAAGCCGGCCCGAACCGGGGGCGGGACGGAAGGTCGCGGATCGTTCCTTGGTGACCACGAACCGCTCCACCCGGGCCTGCCGGGCAGCGGGCAGCACGCGGGCCAGCTCCGGGACGAACCTATCCCGCAGCTGCGCACTCGTCAGGTCGATTTCCCGACCCGCCGCGGACAACGACACCGCCACGTAGCGGCCCGGCGCCAGTCCGTGTCCGGCGCTGCGGTCGAACATCCACTGGACCGGGCTCCCGACGCCCGCGGTGAGCGGGACGTCCAGGACCGGGCGGTCGTAGACCACGTGCAGGTTCACGATCGGCGAGGTGCCGAGGCCGGTGAGCAGGTTCGGGTCGGCGAGCACGTCGTCGAGCAGCAGGGCACCCGCGGGCAACAACCGGGCCGCGTCGTAGTGCGGCACGGCCAGCACCACCGCCTCGGCCTCGATCCGCTCGCCGCCCGCGTGCACGACGAAGCCCCCGGCGCCGGCGTCGAGCGCGTCGACCCGGGCCCGCAGTCGCACCCGGACCCCGGCCTTGGCGAGCGCGCGGGCGGAGGCGTCGCCGTGCAGTTCCTGGAGCGGGACCAGGCTCCACCCGATGTCCGCGCCGTCGTTGCGGTCGAGCACGCCGGTACGGAAGACCTTGACCGCCATGGCGAGCGAGGCCTCGGTCGCGGGCAGGTTGAGCGTGGCGATGCCGATCAGGTCCCACATCGCCTCGCGTTCGCGGGCGGTGACGCCGAACCGGTCCAGCCACGCGGCGAAGGTGACCTCGTCCAGGGCGGGGTCGGTCGGGTCGAGCCGGCGCAGGGCGAGCGCGGCGAGGCCGACCCGGGCCCGGCCGGCCATGGTCAGCAGCGGGTAGCGGGCCAGCGCCGAGGACAGGTGCAGCGGGGTGGGCAGGCCGGAGCGGGCGAGCCGGGTCCGGGTGCCCCAGGGGGTGCGGACCGGGACGTCCATCCGGGGCTGGAGGTAGACCTTGTCGGCACTGCCGATGCGCTCCAGGAACGCGATGTATTCGGTACAGCAGCGCAGGAAGACGTGTTGCCCGTTGTCGAGCCACATGTCGTCGCGGCGCAGCGAGAACGTCGCCCCGCCCAGTCTGGGTCGGCCCTCCAGGAGGGTGACCTCGACGCCGGCGTCGGCGGCGGCGAGTGCAGCGGTGATGCCCGCCAGGCCGCCCCCGATCACCACCATGCGTGCGCTCATGCCTTGCTCCGTACCCACGTGATCAATCCCTGTACCGGCCACTGCGACCGGTTTGTCCCACCGGCTCCGGGCCGGTCAACGCTCGACGTCTCACCGCCCGCGCGCGAGCAGCGAGCGGGCGCCGACCGGCAGTCCGGCCAGCGCGCGCGCGGCGATCTCGGCCTTCTCCCAGCCCGGGAGGGAGAGCCGACCTATCAGCACCCGGCCCGGCTCCTCGCGGATCCGGGTGAGCAGCCGGCGGTAGATGCCCGCCATCGCCCCGGTGCTGGCGGCGCTGCGCCGGTCGAGCAGCGGGAGCAGGGTCAGGCCCCGCTCGAAGAGCTGCTCGGCGCGCTCGGCCTCGAACCGGACCATGTCGTCGAACGCGCCGCTCTGGGTGAACCGGCCGCCCCGGTGCCACGCGTCCTCCAGGCCGAACTTGGCCAGGTCCTCGCGGGGCAGGTAGACCCGGCCGTTGTCCTTGTCCTCCTTGATGTCACGGAGGATATTGGTGATCTGGAGCGCGATGCCCAGGGTGTCGGCCAGGTCGGGCGCGTGCAGCGAGTCGCGGGAGCCGAAGATGCCCAGCGAGAGCCGGCCCACCGTGCCCGCGACGCAGCGGCAGTAGACCCGCAACTCGTCGAAGGTCTCGTATTCGGTCTCGCGTACGTCCATCTCGACGCCGTCGATGAGTTCGTCGAGCGCGGACAGCGGGATCGGAAACCGGGTCGCGGCGTCGGCGAGCGCGACCGCGACCGGGTCGCGGTCCGCGCTCAGGTCCTTGAGCTGCTTGCGCATCCGGGCCAGCTCGGCGACCTTGCGGTCGGCGGGCAGGTCGCCGTCGCCGATGTCGTCGATCTCTCGCGCGAAGGCGTACACGGCGCTGAGCGCGAGGCGCTTGGGCTCGGGCAGCAGCCTGATGCCGTAGTAGAAGTTACGCGCCTGATTGCGGGTCAGGCGCTCGCAATACGCATACGAAGCGTCGACGTCCATGGTTCCCCTTTTACCTCTTTCGTACCAGTACGCCGGACAGCTCGCGCAGCAGGGCGGCCTTCCCGGGCTTCGCCCGGTGGGCCAAGACGTCGAAGCCGACGTCGCCGATCGCGGCCAGGGCCGCTCTTCCACCGGCCACGAACCCGGCGATCGCGAGACGCTCGCGCCCTCGCAGTGTCCCCGCGAGCGGTGCGCCGCTGCGCAGCAGCCGCGTCGCGCGGTGAGCCTCGTAGGCGATCAGCCGCCGCACCGAGGGCGCGGCGGCGGGCGCGGCGAGGTCGGCCTCGGTGACGCCGAACCGGTCCATGTCCTCCTGCGGGAGGTAGATCCGGTCACGGGCGAGGTCCTCCGCCACGTCCTGCAGGTGCTCGACGATCTGGAGCGCGGTGCAGATCTCGTCGGAGCGGGCGATGCGTTCCTCGGTGGCGCGGCCGAACACGTGCAGCACGATCCGGCCGACCGGATCGGCGGACAGCGCGCAGTACGCGACCAGGTCGTCGTAGGTCGCGTAGCGGCGGACCACCTGGTCCTGCCGGTTGGCCTCGATCAGACCCAGGAACGGCTCGATCGGCAGATCGAGTTCGCGCACGCTCGGTTGCAGCCGGCGCAGCACCTCCAGGCGCGGTTCGCCGGTGAAGACCCGGCGCAGGTCCGTCTCGAACGCGTCGAGCTGGGCGACGCGGTCCCCCTCGGCCTCGTCGCCGATGTCGTCGACCAGGCGGGCGAAGCCGTAGACGGCCAGCAGGTGTCGCCGGTGGTCGGGGCGCAGGATCCCCATCGCCACGGGAAAGTTCTCGTGCCCGGCCTGACGCATGACCACGTCCGGGTCGATGATCGCGGCGTCGATGCCCGCCGTGTCGTCGTCACTCGCGCCGGGTGCGCGCTCGAGACCGCGGGAATCACTCCCCATATCTCTCCCTGGGCCCCCGAAAACATCCCCAACATTACAGTTGGCCAGGAATTCGTGCCGTCCCGGTCGGTCTGACGGTTCAGCTTGCCCGATCGAAGTCGGATCGATCAAGCACCGAGAACACGCGTGTCATAGCTCACCCGGACTTTTCCTTCGCGAAACACTTTTGTTATCACCACGAACGTCCGGGGCACCCTCGACGATCCCCGTACCACTCAGGACGTCCGGCATGCCCCGGTGGTTTCCGGGCACCTGAGGAGGTTTCGTCACCCGATCCCCTCCCTGCGGAGTAGTGCGGAGTTCCGCCTTCCGCATGAGGAGTACGGCGATTATCCGTGCGCAATGGACCAAGTGGGGTCGATAAAGCGAGTGCTCGGCGAAATGTTGATCAACTTTCCGGATTTGCGGAATACCCGGAGGATAGCGGTGCGCGCCGACACGCCGCCGTACACCGAATCGATACCCGAATGCGCGACTCCTCGGTGATCGGCCTCCACCCGGCCGACCGACGGTCCACACATCCGGGACTTTTGCCCCTGCGCGGGCGGCCGGCTCCGGAGCACGCTGGAGGCATGCGGCACGACACGAATCGATACGCGCGGGCCCTGCGCGAGCTTGCGCCCGAGGACGCGCTCGCCCTGATGGCCTCCGTGCCGATCGGGCGGGTCGTGTTCACCCTGGACGCGCTGCCCGCGATCCTGCCGGTGTGCTTCCGGCTCGACCGGGGCACGCTCGCCTTCCGCCTGGCCGCCGACCGGCGGCTACACGCGGCGCTGCACGACAGCGTGTGCGCATTCGAGGCGGACGCCTGGGACGCACGCGAGCACGACGGGTGGACCGTCACGGTCACCGGCCGGGTTTTTGGGGTGGACGAATCGCACGAGGGCGCGCGCTTGGCCGAGGTGCTGCCGCCCATGTGGGAGTCGGAACACCCGCACCGGTTCTTCCGGATCGTGCCGGAGGTGGTCGCCGGGCGGCTGCTCCGGGCGGCGGGCCGGCCGATTCCCGCCTGAGCCGCGCCGGGTCTCGGAGCGGGTTCGGGCCGGCCCCGCTCCGGTCTCAGTGCGGGTGGTGGCAGGCGACCTCGACGTCGTCCAGGGCCTCCCGCACCGGCCGCCGCTCGGCGCACACCTCGGTCGCGAGCGCGCAACGCGGATGGAACGCGCAGCCCGACGGCGGGTCGAGCGCCGAGGGCACCTCGCCGATCGCGCCCGCGCCGAAGTCCGCCGCGCTCGCGGGGCCGATGCGCTCGGGGTCGGGCACCGGCACGCTCGCGAGCAGCAGGCGCGGATACGGGTGGCGCGGCCGGGCCAGGACCGCGGTGGCCGGACCCACCTCGACGATCCGCCCCAGGTACATCACCGCGGCCCGGTCGGCGAGCCGGCGGGCGATGTCGATCTCGTGGGTGATCACCACGATCGCCAGGTCCGACTCGGTGCGCAGCCGCAGCAGCAGGTCGACCACGCTCGCCTTGACACTCGCGTCCAGGCTCGCGGTGGGCTCGTCCAGGACCAGCACCCGCGGGCGCACGAGCAGCGCGCGGGCCAGCACCAGACGGGCCAGTTCGCCACCGCTCAGCTCGCCGGGGAAGCGGTCCAGGTGCTCCGTCGACAAGCCGACCCGCTCCACCATCTCGGCCACCAGCGCGTCCCGTTCGGCGCGGCCGGCGCCCAGGCCGTGCACGCGCAGCGGCTGGTCGAGGGCGTGCCGCAGGGTGCGGCGGCGGTTGAACGCGGCGCGCGGGTTCTGCGTGACGAGTTGGATCAGCCGCTGGTCGGCGGGGGTTCGGGCGCCGGTCAGCTCGCGGCCGGCCAGGGCGACGGTGCCCGAGGTCGCGGTGTCCAGGCCCGCGAGCACCCGGGCGACGGTGGTCTTGCCGCAGCCGGACTCGCCGACCACGGCCAACACCTCGCCGGCCGCGACCTCGAACGAGACGTCCTCGACGGCGTGCACCACGCGCGGCGCGGTCCGCCGGCCGAACGGTCGCGGCAGGGTGAACCGACGGGTCAGCCCCTGTACGTCGAGCAGCGCGGTCATGCCCCGACCCGCTCACTCGCGAGGTGGCAGCGCACCATGCCCGCCCCGTGTGCGGTGGGCTCGGGCATGCGCTCCCGACACACCCCCAGCACCTGGGGGCAGCGCGGCGCGAACGGGCAGCCCGGCAGCAGGTTCGCCCCCTCGGCGGTGCCCTCGATCGCGCGCAGCGGCCGATCCGCCGGCGTGGTCGCGGGCATCGCGGCGAGCAGCGCCCGGGTGTACGGGTGGCGCGGCGCGGCGAACAACTCCCGTACGGGGGCGGTCTCGACCAGTCGGCCGCCGTACATCACCCCGACCCGGTCGCAGATCGTGGACACCACCGCGAGGTCGTGCGAGACGTAGATCAGGGCCAGTCCGAGCTTGTCCCGCAGGGTCAGCAGCAGCCGCAACACCTGGGCCTGCACGGTCGCGTCCAGCGTGGTGGTGGGCTCGTCGGCGAGCAGCAGTGCGGGTTCGTGCGCAAGCGCGGCGATGGCGATCACCACCCGCTGGAGCTGCCCGCCGGAGAAGCTTCCGGGCAGGTCGCGCGGGCGGTCCAGGACCGGGCCCAGGCCGATGCCGGTCAGTGTCTCGCGGACCTCGACGTCGTCCAGCCGATCGCCCAGGTACCAGCGCAGTTGGCGCACGACGGGCGTGGTCGGCGCCAGCGAGGTCATCGGTTGTTGCGGCACGAACGCCAGCCGCCGGCCGCGCACCCGGCGCAGGTCGCGCTCGCGCAGCGCGGCCAGGTCGGTGCCCTCGAACTCGATGGCGTCGGCGCGGCGGTGCGCGCTGGCCGGCAGCAGGCCCGTCAGCGCGGTGCACACGCTGCTCTTGCCGCTGCCCGACTCGCCGACCAGGCCCAGGATCTCGCCCGGCGCGACGTCGAAGGAGACCCCGCGCACCGCGGGCACCGGGCCGGGATAGGTGACGTCGAGGTCGCGCACCCGCAGCAGCGGCGCGGCACTCGCGCGCGTGTCCGCCATCACACGAACCGCAGGTGGTGCGGGTCGAGCCGGCTGATCCGCAACATCGTGGGGTCGAGCGGGGACAATTCGGCGCGCTGGGCGAGCGCGAGCTTGGGGTAGACCGGCGGGGTGATCACCGCGTCCTCGGCGAGCAGCCGGTCCACCCGGGACAGCGCGGCCACCCGCTCGGCGTCGTTCGAGGTCTGCCAGACGGTGTCGATCAGCCGGTCCACCTCGGGGTTGGCGTAGCCGCAGGAGAGCACGTTGGTGGATCCGGCGGGGGCGAGCGTGAGGTAGTTCGCCGGGCCGGAGGTGAACCCGGAGGAGAAGGTGTTCATCAACATGTCGTAGTCGCGCGAGAGCCACTTGTTCGACCAGGGACCGCCGGCCAACTGCTCGATGGTCACGTCGAGTCCGACCTGCTTCCAGCCGGCGACCAGCACCTGGGCGACGTCGCGGATGCCCTGGTTGGTACCGATGGTCACGGTGAACGAGCGTTTGCCGGTCTTGGCCCGGGCCAGCAGGTCGCGGGCCCGGGCGAGGTCGGGCGCGGGCGCGAACGGGGCGAACCCGGCGTCCCAGCCGAGTTCGGCGGGCCCGATCGGGCCCTGTCCGATGGTGCCCTCGCCGCCGTACACCCGCTGCAACACGCCCTGGCGGTCCATCGACAGCGCGACCGCCTTGCGGAAGTCCGGGTCGCTGAACGGCTCCTTGCGCATCATCACGTAGCTGAGCACGTCCAGCGGCGCCTCGGTGAGCACCAGCGCGAGCGAGCGGTCCTTGCGGATGGTGTCGAAGGTGGCAAAGGACGGTGCGGTGATCAGGTCGACCTTGCCCTGACGCAGGCTCAGTACGCGCGTGTTGGCGTCGGTGAAAACGGTGTACTGCATGCCGGCGAACGCGGGCGCGGTACCGGCCGGGTACTGGCCGCCGTGGTAGCGGTCGAAGCGGGAGAGGGTGAAGCTCTGGCCGGCCACGAAGGTGTCGAGTCGGTACGGCCCGGTGCCCATCATCGTGTCCTTGCGGGCCACGAAGTCCCGGTGGGTGATCGGCAGGTTGGTCAGATGCGAGCGCAGCAGCCCGTACGGCTTGCTCAGCACGATCCGCACGGTGTGCTCGTCGACCTTCTCGAACCGGGAGAGGTAGCCGAGCATGTAGGTGATCCACTCGCTGCCGGCCGACAGGTCGAGCATGTGCGCGAGGGTGGCCACCACGTCGTCGGCGGTGAACGGCGTGCCGTTGTGCCAGAGCACGCCTTGACGCAGCCGGATGGTCCAGGCGAGTCCGTCGTCGCTGATCTGCGGTTCGCCGTCGGCAAGCAGCGGCACGGAGGCGAGGGTGTTGTCGTAGCGGTACAGGCTCTCCATGATCGGCTCGGCGATCCAGCGGGTGATCTCCGAGCCGGAGTCGAGCGGATTGAGGCTGCTGGGCGCGGAGGCGACGCCGATCCGCAGGATGCCGTCCTTGTGCCGATCGGCCACCCGCTTGGCGCCCGAGGAGCCGGAGCATGCAGTGAGCACGCCGGTGCCGCCGGCCGCCGCGAGCGCCGCGAGGCCGAGAAAGCCTCGACGGTTCAGGCCGACTCTGCGCACCGGGGTCACTGGGTCTCCTTGGGGGTCGGGGTGGAGCTGTGTCGTTGGCCCGGGACGCGAGTGGCGCTCGGGGCCGGTCGCGCGCGGCGGCCCGGTCGGCCGCCGACCGTGTCGCCGAGCAGGTTGAAGCCCAGGATGCCGAGCATCAGGACCGTGCCGGGCAGCGTGGCGTACCACCAGTCGCCGCCGATGATCTGCCCGCCCGCGTCAGCGATCAGATTGCCCAGGGTGGCATGCGGCGGGGCCACGCCCAGACCCAGGAAGCTCAGACCCCCCTCGGCGAAGACCGCGATGGCCATCGCCAGACAGGCCTGACCGAGCACCGGCGGCCAGACGTTGACCAGCACCTCGCGGAACAGGATCTCCCGCTCCGGCACTCCCAGGCCGCGCAGGTTGGCCACGTAGTCCTCCTGCATCTCCACCACGGTCGCGGCGCGCGCGACGCGGGCGAAGTAGGGCACGAAGCCGAGGCCGATGGCGAACGCGACCCGGGCCCCGTTGCCCACGGTGAGCGGCCCGAAGTGCATGTCGGCCGTGCCCATCAGACCGATCAGGAACATCACGAAGACGAACTGCGGCAGCGCCTGGAGGGTTTCCACCGCGCGCATCAGCAGCCCGTCGAGCCGGCCGCCGTGCCGACGCCCGGCCAGCACGCCCAGCGGCACTCCGACCACGATCGCGAGGCCGACCGAGGACAGACAGATCAGCAGCGAGGTCCAGGCGCCCTCGGCGGTCCGGGCCAGCAGGTCGCGGCCCAGGTGGTCGGTGCCGAACGGGTGCCCGAGCGAGGGCGCCTCGGGTCCGGCGGCCACCAGCGCGGCGGGATCGCCCTGCAACCGGCCGACGGTGGCGACCAGGAGATAGAGCAGTACACAGACCACGCCGATCCACCCGGCCACGCCGAGCTTCCGGGCCCTCACGCGGTCCGCCCCGCGAGGTCGCCGGTCACGCCCGCGGCGGTGCGCGGATCGACGAGCGGGTAGAGCAGGTCGACCACCAGGTTCAGGAGCAGGAAGATCGCCGAGGTCGCGACGCACGCGCCGAGCGCGAGCGGATAGTCCTGCCGCTGGAAGGCGGTGACCATCAGCTGGCCGATCCCGGGGATCTGGAACACGTTCTCGATCAGCACGGTGCCCGAGAGCAGGCCGCCGATCAGTACGCCGGCCACGGTCAGCGTCGGCACCAGCGCCCCGCGCAGCGCCACCCGACGCAGGGTGAGCAGCCGCGAGCCGCCCATCGCGCGGGCGAACATCGCGTGGTCGGAGGCCATCGCGTCGGCAAGGCCGCCGCGCAGCGAGCGGGTGAGCATCGCGAAGGTGGCCAGGCCGAGCACGATCGCGGGCAGCACGAGCACCCGGAGGTTGGCCGCGGGATCCTCGCCGAAGGTGACGAAGCCGCCGGCGTTGGGCAGCAGATCGGGATGGCTGTCGCCGACCACCACGAGCGCGACCACGGCCAGCCAGTAGCCGGGCAGGGACATCGCGAGCACGGTCAGCACGCGGGTGCCGTGGTCGACGACCCCGCCGCGGCGCAGCACCGACCACGCGCCCAGGACGACGGCCGGGATCACCGCGAACACCGAGGCGATCAGCCCCAGTTCGAGCGAGACGGGCAGCGCCCGGCCGATCTGGTCGGCGACCGGGGTGCCGTCGTAGAGCGAGGTGCCGAGGTCGCCGCGCAGCGCGTCGCCGACGTAGTCGAGGTATTGGGTCACCAGCGGCCGGTCCAGACCCATCCGGTGCTCGACCGCGGCCCGGGCCACGGGGTCGGCCGCGACCTGCGGCGCGAGTTGGTTGACCGGGCTGACCGGGGAGGCGTGCAGCAGCAGGAACAGGCCGGTCAGGACGGCGAACATCACCACCACGACGCCCAGGACGCGCCGTGCCAGGTAGTTCGTCATTGCTCCCCCTGCCGATCCGATGCGCCATCCATTGTCGGACGGCGCATCGGACGGTGGGCCCCCGGGTCGTGCGGTGAGTCCGAAGCGGCGGGTTCGGAACGGTGCCGGAGGTGGTCTGCCGGCCGGTCGTGCCGAGGGCCGCGGGCGGGTCAGGCGGCCTTGCGGTAGCGGTCCAGGTCCTGACCCAGCTCGCGCAGTACGGCGCTGTTGATGTCGTACGCGAACAGCACCTCCTGGATCACCAGCTCCTGCTCGGCCTCGTCCCACGGGGCGTCGTTCATCGCCGCGCGGTACGCGTCCTTCCACACGGTCAGGTCGCCCAGTCCGTCGAAGACGTAGAAGTCGCTGCCCCGCGTGCCGGGCAGGTCGTAGTGCTTGCGCATCTGCTTGGCGATGAACTGGCCGCCGGACATGTCGCCGAGGTAGCGGGTGTAGTGGTGGGCGACGAAGCCGCCGGCCCAGTCGTAGCACTTCTCCCGCATCCGGTCGGTGTAGCGCCGGGTGGCCTCGTTGGCGGGCCAGCGCTCCTGCCAGCCCTCGCCGGCCAGGAAGAGCATGTCGGCCTCCAGGATCGCCCGGCGGTCGAGGCGCGCGTCCGCGAACGGGGCGCCGATCGGGTGCTCGCGCATGGTGTCGGCGGCGTCGTCGAGCACCACGTACGCCCAGTAGTGCTGGGCCACCATCGCGGTGTAGGCGTCGCGGGTCAGTTCGCCCTTCATCAGGGCCTCCAGGAAGCCCGAGCCCTCGGCCTCCTGGTGGAAGGCCCATGAGCGCTTGCGCAGCGTCTCGGCGAAGGTCGGGGTGGCACCGGCGGTTTCGGCGGTCTCGGTCGTGGTCATGAGGTTTCCCCTAGGTGCGACAAGATCTACCGGACACGCACGAATGGGTGCGTACGGTGCGAACTGTGGAGGATCGGGCGCCTTTGCCCGTGCGGAGTCGGCGCTTCGGCCATGGCGAAGCCCATGACAAAGCATCTGCGGGGAATCGGTTCTTCGCCCGTTTCCGCCGGCCCCCGCAGTCTGTGCGGCGCCGTACGGTGCCGTCAATAAGTTACCGACAACTTGTCGGCACGTTGTCGGTGGGGTCACATCGGGTGGGCCGGCGGGCCGGGAGAAACCCGGAGACGACCCGGGAGGAACATGGCAACGGGCCTACAGCGCCCGTCGGAACGCATCTCGGAAGCGTCTCGGAACCACCCCCCGAGCCTTCCGGTGACCCGACCCGTCTTAGGATAGCCTCACCTCCAATCATTCCGTACGCAAGCGTACGGTCGGCCCAGAGGAAACAACGTGAGCCCAGCCCGCACCGGACGCCTCGGCGGCGCCGTCGCCGCCACCGCGACCCTCCTTCTCGCCTGGCTGGTTCTCGGCCTCGCGGGCCCGGCGCACGCGACCGGCACGCCGGCGGCGGGCAAGGCCACGCTGAGCGCGGTCAAGACCACCGGCCTGAACCCGGCGGGCGACGTGGTCAAGCTGGTCGGCAAGGGCTTCACGCCGGGCGTACGGCTGTTCATCCTCCCGTGCGACCCCGCCCAGGGCGCGGGCCGCGCGTGCGACATGGGCTCGTTCGCCGGCCCCACCGAGGCGGACGCGACCGGCTCGTTCAGCACCGACATCAAGGTGGCCGCCAAGTTCGGCGCGGTCGACTGCCTGAAGACGCGATGCGCGATCGCCACCTCGAACTCGGCCAACGGCAAGGACCGGACCCAGGAGGTCTACCTGCCGATCGGCTTCGAGGGCGAGATCGCGGGCCTGCCGGCCACGCCGGGTCCGGCCACCGCCGCCCCGCAGGCCGGCGCCCCGGGCGCGGGCGGCGCGGCGCAGCCCCCGGCCTCCGCCGGCGCACCGGCCGCGACCGCCTCCGCTCCGGCGAAGTCCTCGGCCGCGGACAAGGACGACGACGACAGCAACACCGGCCTGATCATCGGCGTGGTCGCCGGCGTCGTGGTGGTCCTGGTCGTCGCCGGTGTCCTGGTCAAGCGCCGCCGCCCGAGCGCCTGATCCGCCGGCCCGCTCCCGCACCTCCCCTACCTCCTCACCAGCCAGTCTTCGTTCGGAGTCCACATGCACAAGTCCCGTACGGCCGCGGCCGTCGCCGCGACCGCGATCGCCGGCCTCGGCCTCACCGCGTTCGCGAGCGCTCCGGCCTCGGCCGCCGACGCGCCGACGATCACCCTGTCCAAGTCGACCGGCCTGGCCGCCGGCGGCGAGGAGATCACCGTCACCGGCAAGGGCTACAAGCCGGGCAAGGGCGTGTACGTCGCGCAGACCGTGGCCAAGCCGGCCGGCGGCGTGCCGACCCAGTACGGCAACGCGGGCTACGTCCCGCAGGTCGGCCCGGACGGCACGTTCACGGTCAAGCTCAAGCCCACGCAGAGCTTCGAGGGCAAGGACAAGGCGAAGGTCGACTGCGCCGCCACGGCGTGCTTCGTGGCCACCTTCAACGACCACACCGACCTCGCCAACCGCGACCAGGACGTGTGGCTCCCGGTGTCCTTCGCCGGCGCGGCCGGCGCACCCGCCGCCAAGGCCCCGACCGACACTCCGCCGCAGACCGGCACCACCAACGAGGCCGGTCAGCCGCAACTGCCGAAGACGGGCGCGTCGAGCACGCAGCTCGGCTACGTGGGCGCGGGCATGCTGGTGCTCGGCGTGGGCTCGGTGCTCGCGTCGCGTCGGCGCCGCGACTCCGTGTCCGGCTGACCACTCCCCCACCCGTATCCCCCACCGCATCCCCACCGCCGACCGCCGGAGGCGACCCGCATGAGCGAGGCGACCGTCAACCCGTTCGGAGCGGACGCGATCACCGCCGTCTGCAAGCACATGAACGACGACCACCCCGACGACTGCCTGCTGATCGCACGCGGTCTGGGCGGCCGGCCGGAGGCCACCTCGGCGACGATGACCGGCCTGGACGGCGACGCGGCCTACTACTCGGCGATCGTGGCGGGTGCGCCGGTCGAGGTCCGAGTGCCGTGGAGCCGTTCGATCACCGAGCGCCGGGACGTCCGGATCGAGGTCGTCGCGCAGTACAACGCGGCGTGCGAGGCATTGGGCCTGCCGCCCCGGGGCGAGGGCGAGCACTGAGCGCGCGAGCGGGGAACCGACGGGCGAAGCGGCCCGACCACCTGTAGGACGGGGTAAAGAACGGGGTAACGAGCGTCACGCCGACGGTCCGGGAGGAAGGTCTCCCGGACCGTCGGCGTTGTGGTGTCCGGGGCGCGGGGGCCGGGAACGCGCCCGGGCCGCAAATAACCTGTGGGCTACACGCGTACGAAAAGATATACTGAGCTTCGCTCAGTATAAATAAGCTGCGCCCGCTCTCCCCCTCCTCGCCTCCTGATTGAAGGCCCCACCCGTATGCCGCCCATATCCGCGTCACGTCTCAGCCAGAAGGTCGTGGTCGGCGCCGTCTTCGTCGCCGCGATGTTCGTCAACATCCTCGACGTCACCATCATCAACGTCGCGCTGCCCGCCATCGGCAAGGACCTCGGCGCGTCCCAGGCGTCGCTCGCCACGGTCGCCGTCGGCTACCTGGTCAGTCTCGCGGTGTTCATCCCCGCGTCCGGGTGGCTGGGCGACCGGTTCGGCACCAAGCGCGTCTTCCTGATCGCGCTGGCCCTGTTCACCGGCGCGTCCGCGCTGTGCGGCCTGGCGCAGAGCATCGACCAACTGGTGCTCTTCCGCATCCTCCAGGGCGCGGGCGGCGGCATGCTGACGCCGGTCGGCATGGCGATGATGTTCCGGGTCTTCCCGCCCGAGGAGCGGGTCCGCGCCTCGCGCATCCTGATGGTGCCCACGGCGCTGGCCCCCGCGCTCGGTCCCGTGCTCGGCGGGTTGCTCGTGGACAAGGCGTCCTGGCACTGGGTCTTCTACATCAACCTGCCGGTGGGCGTGGCCGCGTTCGTGTTCGGCCTGATGTTCCTGGAGGAGTACCGCAACCCCAAGGCGGGCCGCTTCGACCTGCCCGGTTTCGTACTGTCCGGGGCCGGCTTCGCACTGCTGATGTACGCGCTGAGCGAGGGCGCGACCAAGGGCTGGGGCTCGCCGATCATCCTGTCCACCGGGATCGTGGGGCTGCTCCTGTGCGTGGCGATGGTCTTCGTCGAACTGCGGGTCAAGGAGCCGATGCTGCACCTGCGGCTGCTCCGGGACCGGCTGTTCGTCAGCACGAACGTGGTGTCGATGGTCAACTCGGCGGCGTTCCTGGGTGTGCTGTACGTCTTCCCACTGATGCAGCAGCAGGCGTTCGGGAAGTCGGCCCTGGAGACGGGTCTGCTCACCTTCCCGGAGGCGTTCGGCGTGGTGATCGCCACCCAGTGGGTCTCGCGCCTGTACCCGGTGGTCGGCCCGCGCCGACTGATGGCGGGCGGCCTGCTCGGGATCGGCGCGTGTGCGTCGCTGCTCGCGCTGGTCGACGGGGACACGGCAGCCGTGCTGATCGTGGTGCTGATGTTCTGCACCGGCGCGTCGATGGCGCACGTGATGATCCCGATGCAGGCGGCGGCTTTCGCGCGGACCGCGCCGGCGGACAACGGCCGCGCCTCGACGATCTTCAACGTGCAGCGCCAGCTCGGCTCGGCCCTGGGCGTGGCACTGCTGGCCAGCATCCTGGCCGGCATCGGCACGATGACCGGCCACGGCGGCGGCGCGCCGACCCCGAACCTGCACGCGTACCACGTAGCGTTCCTGGTCGCCGCGGCCCTGGCAGTCCTCGGCGCCATCGCCGCCCTGACCATCCGCGACAACGACGCAGCCTCCACACTCCGCAAAAACCCGGAGCCCACCACGACAACCCCGACCCCGTCCACGGAACCGGCCAAGGTCTGACCCAAACCTCGCGTGGGCCCACACCAACCGGGAGACACCCACCCCACCCCGTCCGGGCCCCACGCGCCGAGGGGAACGGCACCAACTCAGCCGGCCCCTTCCGGCGCAGCCCACGCGTCGAAGGGAACCTCACCACCTCCAGCCCGTCCGGCGTTTGAGGACGCCCGCCGCAGGCGCCACGGACCGCAACCAACGGCACCAAGCACAACCAACACCAGCCCACCCGGCGCGAAGCCCGCGCGTCGAGGGGAACGGCACCGCCTCCAGCCCGTCCGGCGTTTGAGGACGCCCGCCGCAGGCGCAACCAACCGCAGCCGCCGGCCGCACGCAACGACCCACCACCCGGCCGCCAGGCTCGGGCCCGGGCCCGAGCCCGGGTTCAGGCCCGGAACCGCCAGGCCACGTGTTCCGCGCGCCTTCGCAGGGACTCGTGCCGCTCGGCGGCCCCGATCGTGCGCGTCGACGGGTGCACGTGCTCCCGCACCGACGTGCGCGGAACGACCACCGCCCGAACCGCCGGCTGCGCGTACGGGTCGAGCCACCGGTGCGTGGCGAAGACCTCCGCCCGCCCCTCGGTGTCCAGCCAATTCGGCACGCCCGGATCCACCGCCCCGATCACGACCCGGATCCACCCGTCCGGATCGTGCTCGGCCTGCACGTGGTTCAGCGAGGTCTGCCGGTTGGCGAAGTCGAGCGATTCGAACCAGCCGGGGCTGTACAGCTGCAGGTCCCACTGCCCGGAAACCCGGGGATCGGTCTCGACCACAAGCACCTGATCATCCGTCAGCCGCACCCGCGCAAAGCCGTAGACGACCTCCTTGACCCCACCGGCCACCGTCGAGGGCGTACTGAACGTGTTCACCGGCTGCCGATCACCCGTCGCCCGAACCCAGTCGTTCCAGACCTCGATCGAGTTCTCCACCGAGGTCGCCGCGCCGGCCAGCATGCCCGCGACCCGCTCCGGGGTGACCCGCGAGGCCGGTCGCCCCTGGGTGTCCAGGCGTTCCAGAGCGAGCATCGCGGGTTGTTCCGGCGTCCAGTCGAAGTAGTAGTCGCGCACATGCAACACCCGCGCGTCCGGCGTGAGTTCGATCCAATTGCCCGGCTGCCGGTCGGCACTGAGCACGATCTCGACCGTATCGCCCGGCCCCACACCCAGCACGGTGGAGGAGGTCTCCGCCAACACCTCGGTGCGCCCCGCGTGCATGTCCCCCGGCTTGACCTGGAGTACGAACTTCTCGCAGGCGTTCATGGTCACGGTCAGGCGGTACACGCCGTCCCCGGCGATCGGCGCACGCCGCGCGTTCTGGTCCACGTTCGGGCCGCCCCAGCGGTAGGCCAGGTCGTTGTGGGTGAAGAAGGCCGGGTTCTCCGGATCGGTCGCGGCGAGTTGGTAGGTCAACCAGCACGCGACCTGATTGGCCAGGTGCCGGATGCCCTCGGCCCGGTCGGCGTCGGTCGCGCCGGGGAAGTCGGCCTCGAGAATACGATCGCCCAGCGCGGCCATGCGCTCGCAATAGGCGCGCCAGGCAGTGCCGTCGACCACACCGGAGGCGGAAGTGTCGGGCCGGGGCCGGTCGTTCGGGTCCAAGTGCACGTCAGATCTCTTCCGTCGGAACCCGGAACCGCTTCTGATAGTCCGTCAGTCGGGATCGTACGTCCTCCCGCTCCAGGCCGAGGTCGCCGAACGCATAGGCGTGCCGCCCGTGCCGCCCCTGCGGGCGCGCGGCCAGATACGCCCGCATCCGGCCCTCCGCCTCCGCACCGAACTCCAGCCCGAACCCGGCGTACAACTCCCGTACCACCACGATCGGATCGCGCATGAAGTCCGCGTAGGTCGAGTCGTGCCAGTCGGATTCGGCGATCCGGCCCGCGTCGCGAAACGCGGTGAGCCGGGCATAGGCGGTGCACCACAGGTCGCTCTGGGTCCGCGCGACGTCGCGGATGTCGGAGCGATTCCCGTACGCGTGGTGAATGGTGGCGATCAGGCTGCTCAGCGAGGCCAGCACGGTGAGCGGGTCGCGGTGGGTCACCGCCAGGCGCGCGTCGGGATACACGTCGACCAGCGCGTCCAGGGTCAGCAGGTGCGCGGGCGACTTGAGCACCCAGCGGGTCGCCCCCGGCGTACGTCGCTGCAGGATCTGCAGGACCAGCCGGTGGTAGGCGTACGCGGGCCGCATGTCGCAGTCGGCCAGCCACGCGGCGTACGACGGGATCGCGAACTGCCCGGTGAAGTCCTCGGAGCGGAACGCGAGCGCGTGCGCGCTGATGCACTCCTTGGGCAGCGTGCCGCTCTTCTCGTGGATCGCATCCATCGCGGGAACGGCCGCGGTGACGAAGCGAATCTCCCGCTCGGCGAGCGCGATGCGCGGATCGGCGTCGCGCGTGGCGGGCTCCGGCGGAGGGACGGGGCGCAGGAACTCCCAGGTGGTGGGCACCCGGTTGGCCGGATCGCGGGCGAGCAGCGCATGCAGGATCGAGGTGCCGGTGCGAGGGCCGCCGGTGACGAAGATCGGGCGCTCGATCTGCTCGTCGCGCACGCCGGGGTCGGCGCGGACGTAGCGGGCGACCTGGAGCCGGACGTCCAGGAGCCGATTCACCCAGGTATACGCCCACCAGCGGCCGACCCGGTCCAGATTCGCCTCGTGTTCGAGGGAATGGAGGAGGCGGTCCAGACCCTCGCGGAAGGCGGGGTCGGTGTCGGTGAGGGCGCGGTCGACGTCGGCGGTCTCCGGGTCGCCGGCCGGGTCCACCGCGCCGCCGGCCCGGGCGCGGGCCTCGCCGAGGAGGGTGTCGGCGTCGAAGGGGCGGTCGAGGTCGTCGGTGAGCGGTGGGATGGCGCCGGCCGCCAGGATCTCGGTCCAGGCGGCGCGTTGTGGTGGTGTCCAGGCCATGGCCGGTCGGCCTCCCTCACGTTCGGGTCTCACATCTCGCGTCTCGCGTCTCGCGTGTCGCGTCTCGGGCCCGGGCGGGTGTGGCTCGGTCCCGCGCGCAGGTTAGCTCTTTGTGAAGGTAAATCTGAAGAGGCGTCAGATTCGCATCGGTTTCGCGAATCGCCTGCTCGGCGTCCGGGTGCTGGACCGGGACCGGGCCGCGCCCGGGCGCCCCGTACGGTACGAATCCTCGGGTTCAATGCGAACGGGCGGATGGAGAGTCGTGAGCGAGCGCAACGTGGTCTGGCACGAGGGCGGAGTGACGCGCGAGCAGCGTCCGTCGCTCGGGGCGACGGTCTGGTTCACCGGCCTGTCGGGTTCGGGCAAGTCGACGGTCGCGGTGATCGCCGAACGGCTGCTGGTCGAGCGCGGGGTCACCGCGTATCGCCTGGACGGCGACAACGTGCGGCTGGGCCTGAACGGTGACCTGGGCTTCGGCGCCGAGGACCGGACCGAGAACATCCGCCGGGTCGGCGAGGTGGCCAGGCTGTTCGCCGACGCGGGCGTGGTCGCGATCGTCCCGGTGATCAGCCCGTACCGCGCCGACCGCGACCGGGTCCGCGCGCTGCACGCCCGGGACGGGTTGCCGTTCCTGGAGGTGTTCGTCGACACCCCGATCGAGGAGTGCGAACGCCGCGACCCGAAGGGCCTGTATGCGAAGGCCCGGCGCGGCGAGATCGGCGACTTCACCGGCATCTCCGCCCCGTACGAGGCCCCTGAGAAGCCGGAGTTGCGCCTCACCCCGGCGGACGGCGACCCGGAACAGCAGGCGGAGCGGCTGCTGGCGTTGTTGGAGACGATGGTGGGCGAGGGATAGTCGGCCGGGTCGCCGACCGAATCACTGGCGGGTATCGCCGACGCGGCGTCAGATCCGGTGAATCCCCCTCGGATCCACGGGTCCTGACGCCGCGTCACACACCGCGAGCGGGTGTGCGATCGGTGGTGCGGCCGGCTCGCGCCTGCGCGGGCGCACGCACAGGCGCTAGTGGAGCAGGCCGCCCGTGGCGGGCTTGCGGCCGTGCCGCATGACCAGCGCGATCACCAGCGCCAGCAGTCCGCATACGATCAGGATCCAGAAGCCGGTGGTGAAGGCGTCCGTGGTGTAGGTGCAGCCGCGCGGGTCGCAGGCGTCCTGAGTGGCCAGGCCCTGGCCGCTCGGCGCCGGACCGGTGATCCGCAGGCGGTTGTTGGTGAAGATCGGCGACAGCAGCGCGACGCCGACCGAGGCGCCGAAGGACTGGGCGACGACCAGCATGCTGGACGAGATGCCCTGCTGCTCCTGCGGCACGGCCTCGATGATCAGGTTCGGCGCGGCGGCGTAGTACATCCCGAAGCCGATGCCGTAGACCACGCCGCAGATCAGCATGAGCTGCCAAGAGTCGTGCATGAACACGTACATGAAGCCGGCCAGGGTCAGCGTCGTGACACCCACGATCATCGGCATCCGCAACCCGCTGCGCTGTCCCCAGAGGCCGGCCAGCGGGCCCGCGATCATGCTGGACATCGACTGCCAGATCAGTACGTGCAGGGCGAGGCCGAGGAGGGTGAAGCCGAGCGCGTAGTCGAGCGAGTCGTTGAACGACACCGCCGCCTTGACCTGGTCGGCGATGCCGGCCCACATCGCCTCGGGCGCGCCCATGGCCTTGGCGCTCTGGACGGCGCCGTCGCCGTACTTGTCGAGCGTGCTCTGCTTGACGTTGTCCGGGGTCAGGCCCATGTAGCTGGTCAGGTAGTTCTGGATGCCGATGATCATGTTGGCCAGGAACGCGATCCCGAGCACCAGGGCCACGCGCGGCGCGGTGAGCAACTTCAGGTCGATGATCGGGTTCTCCACCCGCTTCTCCCACAGCACCCACAGCCCGATCACGGCCACGCCGGCGAGCGCGTACCCGAACGCCGAGGGCTTGCCCCAGCCCCAGGCCTGTCCCTGGCTGATGTACAGCAGGATCAGCGCGAGTCCGCCGCCGAGGATGACGCCGCCGACGTAGTCCACCTTCTGTGGAACCCGCAGCTTGGACTCGGGCACCACGATCAGCAGCAGCGGGATCAGCACGGCCATGTAAACGACCAGGAACCAGAACAACGAGCGCCAGGAGTAGTGCTCGGTAAGCAGTCCGCCGACCACCGGCGCGAGCGCGGCGGACAACCCGAGCCCGGTGGCCGAGACGCCGATCGCGACCGGGATGAACTTGCGCGGCATCAGGTCGCGAATCAGCCCGTACACCACGGCGGTCATGCCGAAGGCCACCGCCTGGAGCGCCCGGCCGACCAGGAACAGCGGCCAGGAGCTGGTCACCGCGCAGATCAACGACCCGACCAGGAACGACACGCTGGTCGCGAGCAGCAGCCGCTTCTTCCCGTAGACATCGGAAAGCTTGCCGATCAGGGGGCTGACCGCGCCGCCGACGAGGCCCAGGATCACCACCATCCACGAAATGCTCTCGCCGACGGACCGGAACGACGGGGCGATCTCCGGCACGGCCGAGGAGATCATCGCGTACTGGAGCGGCACGACCTCGGAGAACATCACGACGACGGCCAGGACGGCGAACACCCGGCCCTTGGAGACCCCTTCCAGTCGACCGGTGTCGACGGAGGACGGGTCGGATCCGGGCTCCGGCGGCTTCGCGGATACTTCAACGGTCGCAGACATACCGGTACTTTCCGTTCTGTGCAGGGACGCGCACCGGACACGTGTCACTAGGGCGACACGCCCGGTTTTGTACGGAATATGCGGGGGCAAAACGCCACTCGGCCTCGATGAGGCCGGCATGTCTCGTGGACATCGCCAACCGGATCGGTGCACTCCAGCCGAACTGATTGACAGTGTTTAGCACGCCGGGGAAGTGCGCGGAAGGGTGAGGGCGGGAGAATTGGGAGGTTGATCCCGCTTTAGTATACAAATTCCCTGACGGGCCGTCAGCTCCCTGTCGGGGTCTGGGACGGGGTCTGGGACGGGGTCTGGCGGCCCGAGGCGCGTGGGGGTGGGAGTGGGAGTGGGGGCGTTACGACTCTGCCGTGCCCGACCGGTCGCACGGGGGCACGGGGTTCTCCGGCAAGACAAGGCCGTTGGCCCCGAGCGGGCGCCGGGCAACGGGTCCGCCGGGAGCCTTCCCGAGTGGGTGGGGTGTTTCCGGCGCGCGTTGCGCTTGTGGTTGCGGGTGGCCGGTGCGGGGCCGGTCTGCATCGGTGGTGGGCCGCCGCCGGTGTGCGGGGATCCGAGACTCCGGCTTTTGGCGAGACGGGCGCGTTGGTCGGCTTAAAAGCGGCCGGCAGCGGCGGGCGGGGTGGGTGCTCGGGTTGGGTTCGCCGGGCGTGCGTTCCGGAGTGGGTCGGGCAGGGCATTTCTTCGAGATGCAGTGGGCGGGTGTGGGGCGAGAGTTCACGAAACCGGACGGCGTTGGGTGCCGTGGCCTCGGTGTGGGAGAAAACCGCAGGTCAGCGCGGAGAGGAGAGCGTTTGGGGTGCCTCGGGATCCGATTTCGGCTCTCGCTGGGCACTTTCGGTCGTCTTGACGGCCTCTTTGGAGTGGCAGTGTTCGAAGCCGGCTCCGAGTGTGCGGTTTCGGTCTTCGCTCCGGCGTTGAGGGGGTCGGAGCGCACGAAACCGGCACTCGTCGCCCGACTTTCCGCCTCGACCTCGCAAAACCGCAGGTCACCGAGCCTCGAAGCCCACAACCACCCATCGCTATCCGGTTTCGAGCCCCAACTCCCCTCCAACGCCCCCGCAACGTCCCGACCCACCCGGGAAAGCTCCCCGGAGGGCACGACCCGAGCGCTCTCCGGCCCCCGCTGCCGGCCGGTTTTCACCGACCAACACGCCCGCCTCGCCGGAAGCTTCCGGTCTCGGATCCCCGCACGCCGGCGGCGGCCCACCACCGACTCAGACCAACCCCGCACCAGCCACCCGCCACCCGCCACCCGCCACCGACAGCGCAGCGCTCGCCGGGAACGCTCAGCTCCGTTCGTGGAACTGGCGTGTCACCTCTGTCCAGCGTTCGAGCAAGGCCGGGTTCTCGCGCCAAGTGCTCACTGCCGAGTATGCGACCACTCGGGTTGCCACCCCTTCGTAGCGGGTCAGGAGGGACTGGGCCAGGTCGGTCCACGGGGCCGTTACCGTGAGGGTGTCCAGGATCTCGTCGGTGATGGCGGTGGCCATGGCCTGGCGGTCCTTGGTGGCGAAGAGGCGGTTGAGGCGGGGTTGGAGGTCGTTCCAGCCGTGGGTTTCGAAGACCTTCGCGTAGCCGGGGGTCGAGCCGTAGAAGGCCAAGCGCAGGCGCAGCTTCTCGCGTTCGGTCTCGATCTCCTCGTCGGTGTCGCCGGTGGCCGTCATCACCGGGCAGACCAGCGCGAAGTCGTCGGCCGCGCCGCCGGTTGCCAGTTCGGGGCGGACCACCTCGTCGATGTAGCGCACGCTGTGCAGCGGGTGGACGTGCAGGCCGTCGGCCACCTCGCCGATCATGCGCAACATCCACGGGTTGACCCCGGCCAGGTAGATCGGCGGGTCGGCGATCGAGCCGCCCGGCGTCCACTCCGGCGTCATCAGGGTGAACCGGTAGAAGTCGCCCTTGAACCGCAGCCGTTCCTCGCCGCGGAAGGCCGCCCAGATCGCCCGCAGCGCGCCGACGTACTCGCGCAGTCGCGGGCCCGGCCGGTCGAACTCGGCGGAGTAGCGCCGTTCGATGTGCGGCCGCACCTGGGTACCCAGGCCCAGTACGAACCGGCCGCCGGTCGCCTCGGCCAACTCCCAGGCCGCCGACGCGGTGACCATCGGGCTTCGGGCGAACGCGACCGCGATGCCCGTTCCGACGGTCAGGTGCTCGGTGGCCAGCGCCGCGGCGGTGGCGGCGGTGTACGCGGTGCGGCCGCCCTCGGTGAGCCACAGGCCGTCGAACCCGGCGCGCTCTGTGGCGGCGGCGGCCCGTTGCATGTCGCGGAGGGTGAGGCCGGCTGCCATGACATCGAGCTGAGGGGTTGTCAGGCGACGGGGTGTCGGCGGAGAGGGGGTCACTGGTGCTCCTGTCGTACCGAAGGGGCCGGCTGTTGCGATGATTCCGCCGCCAGTACACCGTCCCACGCGCCGGTGACCGTGCCGGTCCAGCGTGGTGTGCGCCGTTCGGACCACGCGCGCGGGCCCTCGCGGGCGTCGTCGGTGCCCATCAGCACGCGGTGGTAGGCGGTTTCCAGGCGTTCGACCTCGTCGAGCCCGGCATCGGCCCACAGCAGTCGTTTGGTGAGCGCCGCCGACACCGGGTGCACGTTGGTCGCGATGTCGCGCGCGATCTCCAGCGCGGCGGGCAGCACCTCGTCGGCGGGCAACGCGCGGGACACCAGGCCGAGTACGGCCGCCTCGGCGCCGCGGAAGGTGCGCCCGGTCAGCAGGATGTCGGCGGCCACCGCCCGCGACGTGGCCGCCGGTACCGTCCAGTGCGACTGGGCGTCGGGGACCATGCCGCGCCGAACCTGTGGAATCGCCAGCTTGGCGTCCGCGGCCACGAGCCGGATGTCGCACTGCATCGCCAGCGTGAAACCGATGCCGATCGCGTGCCCGTTGATCGCCGCGATCACCGGCTTGCGCACCTCCCAGGCGGCCGGCCGCACCGGCGACGCGCTGAACTCCCGCGACCGCGCCGCCACTCCGCCCCCCGCGCTCGGCGCCGGCCCCGGCCCAGGCCCAGGCCCCGCGAAGCTGTCCGCCTCCGGCGACATGTCGGCGCCCGCGCAAAACGCCCGCCCCGCGCCGGTGAGTACCACCGCGCGCACCGCGTCGTCGGCGTCGCACCGCGCGTAGGCATCCCCGAGGGCCGAACCCATACCCCCGGAGAACACATTGAGTTTGTCGGGCCGATCCAGCGTGACGACGGCAACCCCGTCGCGGATGTCGAACTTGATCACCCTGGGACGGTAAGCGGGATCCTTGACCAAATCAAGTGATGACTTCGCGCATTCCGACCGCCCACCGCACCCGCGCGATTGCCCACAAAAATTGCCGGGGCCCGCCGTCGAATGTCACGAACGCAGCTGCTGCGAACGCCCGTACGGCCAACCCCGGCAATCAATATGGAATATGACGAACAGTCGGATGGTCAGACCGCGCTGTCCTCGACCTCGGCCGCGGGAATCTCACCCTGGGCCATCTCCTCGACGAATCGCTGCAGCAGCGTGGCGAACGTCTCGCGATCCTCGTCGCTCCAGCGGTCGAGCATCTCGCTCATCCGTCGATCCATGACGTCGTTCAACCGGCGCCGCACGGAATCGCCGCGCGGGGTGAGCGAGACGAGGCTGACCCGACCGTCGTCCGGACTGGGCGAGCGCCGGACGTAGCCGTCCCGCTCCAACTGGCCCACCTGGCGCGCGGTGGCGCCCGGGTCCATGTTCGTCATGCGCGCCAACTCCCCCATGGGGAGCGGGCCTTGCTTCTCGATTCGGCGCAGCAGCACATAGGCGGGCTGCGAGATGGTCGCGCCCGCCGCGGCGGCCTGGCCCGCGTACACTCGGCGGCTGGCGTGGCGCCGAAGCAGGGCCTCCAGCGCCCGCTGGATCGCTTCGACGTTTTCGGTGGAGTTCACCCCGCCATGATAGCAGTCCTTGACTACGTCAATTTAATACTGTGCGATAACGTGCATTACCCGTATCGGATTCCGGATTCCGTGCCCGAGCGGCCGGATCGGCCCGGTGGGCAACTCGGCAAATGCGTCGCATTGTGGAGTGGGTGCCTCGGTGCCTCGACGGATGTACGTGCGTGTACGGGCATGTGCGAGTGCGTACAGGCCTACCGGAGGCGGGTGTTGCGGGCTCGATCCGAGCGGTCGCCTCGGTCCCGACGGAGGAAACGAGACCGAGACGACCTGCCCATGGACTATGTCAGTCGTCCGACGATCAGACAATGGCAACCGGATTGATGGGACTGCCCGTTGCACCGGTGACCGGAAGCGGGGATACGCACAGCAGGCACGAATAGGTACCCGCCTGCGCCATGCCCTCCGCAAGATCGGTCAACCACAGGTGTTCGAGCAGCGGTACACCCGATTCCACCAGCAACGCGATATGTACCGACAGGAACCGGTCGTCAAACGGAATGCACTCGATCGCGCTGTTGTCGGCGCCCACGACGCTGATCTCCCGGTCCCGGACGTAGTCGACCGCGTCGAGCGACAGGCCGGGCTGGGCGAAGGACGGCTCGCGGCCGGATGCCTCGATCGCCCGGTATTCGTCGAGGTAGCCGGTCCGCACCAGCAACGCGTCGCCGGACCGCACCTCGGCCCCCTGCCGCTCGGCGCAACCCGCCAGATCCGCGGCGGTGATCCGGTAGCCGCCCTCCAGGTGCGGCGTGTCGAAGTGGCGGGGCAGGTCGAGCAGCACGGCCCGCGTCGCGAAGGCGCCCAGCTTGTCGATGCCACAGCGACCGGCGCCGGTGTGCGAGCGGAACGTGTCGGCCGGGAAGCCGTTGTAGAAGCGGCCCTTGGCTTGGACGTGGCACAGCGCGTCCATGTGGGTGAGGTTGTGTGACGGGATGATCAGCACGTCCTCGTTGGATCCGACGTCGCCGCCGCCCTCGAAGCCGTCGTACATTGCGTCGGTCTGACTCACCAGGGTCAACCGCTGCGGCGAGCCGCGGAAGTCGAAGGCCGGTTGGTTCCCGCGCGTGATGGGCAGCGCGAGGGAGTACGTGCGCCCGGTCCGGACCTCGTGCGCGGCGGCTCGCACCCCCTCCGGTTCGATCAGGTTCAGCGCCCCGCGCTCGTCCTCCGCGCCCCAGCGGCCCCAGTTGCCGCCGGGGGGCGGGGCGACGGACGACGCGGCCCCTTCGGTCGAGCGAGTCTCCGTCATGCCTGCCGCGATCCTCTCGGGGAACGGGTGAACGAATGAGCGGGGGAACGAACGAATGAGCGGGTGGACGGCTCCGCGACCCGGTCGGGCTTCGGCGTTTCGGGGCGGGCGGATCAGAACGCGATGACCCCGCGCGCGATCCGTCCGTGGTGCATGTCGTCGAGGACGTCGTGGAAGCCCTCCGCCGGATAGACCTTGGACACCAGCGCGTCCAGGTCGAACTTGCCCTGGCGGTACAGCTCGACGATGGTCCGGATGTCCTCGTGCGGACGTACGCCACCGGCCCGGGTGCCCAGGATGCCCCGGTCGCACTGGAGCAGGTTGGCGATCCGGATGCTCGCGGTCGCGGTCTGCGCCGGTTGGCCGACGGCGATCAGCGTGCCGCCCCAGTCCAGCGCCTCCATGGCGTTCTCGAGCACGGCCGGAATGCCGGTGCACTCGAAGATCCAGTCCACGCCGCCCGCGCCGAACACGCCGACCTTGACCTCGTCGCTGTACGGGAACAGGGTGCGGATCTCGTCGGCGACATCGACACCCTTGCCGGACTTGACGAAGTCGGTCGCGCCGAACGCGCCGGCCAGTTCGAACTTGCCGGGCACGGTGTCGATGCCGACCACCCGGCCCGCGCCCTTCAGGCGCAGCGCCTGGACGGCGGACAAACCGACGCCGCCGAGGCCGATCACCGCCGCGGTCTGCCCGGGGAGCACGTTGGCCCGGTTGAGTACGGCGCCCGCGCCGGTGACCACGCCGCACGGGACCAGGCACGCGGAGGTCAGCGGCACGTCCTTGGGGATGGACACGCACTGGATCTCCTTGACCAGGGTCAGCTCGGCGAAGGTGGAGGCCCCGGCGAAGTTCCACACCGGCTCGTCGCCGATCGCGAACGGCGTACCGCGGTTGCCCAGCGTCTGCCGACAGCGGTTCGGGTGTCCGGTCTGGCAGTGCCGGCACATCCCGCACGCGGCGATCGTGGTGATCACGACGTGGTCGCCCGGCGCGACCGCGCCGACCCCCGCGCCGACCTTCTCCACGATGCCGGCGCCCTCGTGGCCGAGCACGGACGGTGTGGGCCACTCGATCACGCCTTCGAGCACGCTGACGTCGCTGTGGCAGACACCGGTGGCGACGATCCGCACCAGGACCTCACCGGCCTCCGGATCACGTACGGTGACGTCGTCCCGGATCTCGGCGCCCGTGGCGGTGTGCAGGATCGCGCGCATGTACCGTCTCCTCGTTCCGGGCGGACGGCCCGCCGCGAGGTGTTTTCGCCGCGCCCCGGACCGGCCCACCCCAAGCCGAACACTCACATCCTTGGTCACTACAACCGATCTCGATTATTCATCGGTGTCCGGAGAGGTCAAGGCATACCGGGATGGGATCTGACGGACCGTCGGATCCGCGCGGGTCAGCCCACCGTGGGGCTGCGACGTTCCAGGAGGGTGACGTCGCGCCAGCGGTCGCGGTGGCGGCCGACGCGTTCGCGCACGCCGATGGTGCGGAAGCCGAGGGCGGCGTGCAGGGCGAGGCTGCCGGCGTTCTCGGGGAAGACGCCGGCCTGGATGGTCCATACGCCGGCTGCCTCGGTCGAGGCGATCTGGGCGGCGAGCAGCGCACGGCCGACGCCCCGGCCGGCCGCGTCGGGGTGGACGTATACCGAGGTCTCCACCACACCGTGGTAGACCGGGCGGCGCGAGGTCGCGCTCGCGGCCACCCACCCCAGCACCGCGCCGCCGGTCCCGTCGAGCGCGACGAAGCGGTGGTCGGGCAGCTTGCCCGCGTCGAACTCGGCCCAGTCGGGCGCGTGTTCCTGGAACGTGGCGTTGCCGGTATCGATGCCGAGCTGATAGATCGCGAGCACCGACTCCGCGTGCTCGGCGCGCATCGGCACGATCGTGACGGCGGCGAAATCGCGGCCGTCGGGGGCTGGGGCAGTCGAGGTCATGGCGTTCTCCGAGGACGGGACGATCCGGCGAACACGGCCGTCGGCAGCGATCGACGGGACGGTGAGCGGAGCCACGGGCACGGCTCCATCCTCACCCGCGCCCCCACGGGCCCCACACGGGGGTGGCCGCCGGCGATAGTCGCGTGCGTTCCCGCAGTCGCGCCGGTATAACTCGCCGGATGGGAACACACGCAGCGCAGGATCTGGAGGCGACGGTCGCGCACGCCGTCACCGTGTTGGCCGAGGCGACCGAAGGCGATCGGGACTGGTCGCGGCCGGCCGGCGACCTCGACTGGGACTGCTGGGACACGCTGGTCCACGTGGTCGGGGATCTGTACGGCTACGCGGGTCAGGTCGCGTCGAGTCGGATGGACGACTACGTCCCGGTCGACATCCACGCCGAGGACGACCCGACGCCGGCCCAGATGTTGTACGCGGTCCGTGCCGGCGGCACGATCCTGGCGTCGGTGGTCACCACGCAGCCGGACTCGAACCGCGCCTATCACCCGTACGGCGTCTCCGACCCGGACGGCTTCGCCGCGATGGGCATGGTCGAGGTGATGGTCCACATGCACGACATGGCGGCCGGGCTCGGCCTCGACTACCGGCCCGACCCGGAGATCTGCGCCCGCGTCCTGGCCCGGATGTTCCCCGACGCCCCCGCCGGCTTCGAGCCGTGGCCGGCCCTGCTGTGGTGTACCGGCCGCACCGAGTTGCCGGGCCATCCGCGCCGGGTGGGCAAGTGGCGTTGGAAGGGCGCCCCGGACGAGTAGAGCGGGAAACGTCCGAAACCGGAAAACGTTCGGGAGTGAGGATCCTTCGGGAGCGGAATTCTTCCCCGGTCGACGATCCGACCCCGGAATCGGGCCCCGGGAAACGGCACCTACGCTGCGGGCTACCAAGCGCCGATGCGCCTCGCGCTCGCACCCGAAGGAGCCCGCAATGACCGCACCTTCCCTGGATGGACTTCGCTTCGCCCCGCTCGGTCGGCCCGAGCACGGAGAGGTGGACGCGTCCACGCTGTTCGCGTACCACGAGGTGGACGGCCGGATCTGGGCCGAGTACGACGGCGGCGACATCGTGCACGGTCACCTCGTCGGTACCCGCGACGGGGACACGCTGGACTTCCGCTATGTGCAGTTGAACCGCTCCGGGGGCACCGCCTCCGGGCACTGCGTGAGCGCCGTCGTCGTATTGCCCGACGGTCGGATCCGGTTGGACGAGACCTGGGAGTGGGAGTCGCGCGAGGGCAACGGGACGAGCGCGGTGGAGCAGGTCGCCGAGACCGGGAACTGACGCCGGCGGCGGGTCCGGGCCGCGACGGGAGAGTCGCCCGGTGCCGTCGCGCGAGGACCCTCGGCACACCCTCCGTCCCCGGCACCCGGTCGGTTGTCGGACGTGGTACCTACGTTGGGCCGCAACGGACATCGCGACCGAAGGGGTGGCCATGGGGTTCAACGGGGACATCGTCGTTTTACGTGCGGACACGCCGCTGGCCGACCTGGCGCCGTATGTCGGCGGGGAGGGCCATCCGGTCTATGCCGAGTGGGCCTACCGCGACGGCTGGCGCGCGGTGCACGTGCGCCACTTCGAGGATCCGTACGCCTTCCAGGGCCCGTGGTTGACCGACCTGGCCGCCCGGACCGGCTCCCCCGTGCTGGTGTGCGGGGTGTTCGAGAGCGATGTCGCGCATGTCCAGGGACTGAGCGGGACGCACTTTTGGGAGGGGTGGCTCGACCCGGGCACCGCCGCCTCGCGGTTGGCGCAGAACCGGTGGGATCGGGGCGGCGGGCGGGGCGACTTCGCCCGGTTCCGGGACGAGGCCGCCGCGTGGCTGGAGCAGGACCGGCCGCGCGTCGCCGAGGCGGCGGTGCGGTGGGCGGCGGCGGCCGGTTACGAGGTGCGGCCCGAGCCGATCCTGGAGTTGTTGGGTTTGTGCCGGGATCCGTTCGTCGAGCAGCTGTTCTTCACCCTGCTCGACCACCTCGGGCTCACCGAAGTCCCGGGCAGGTAGCGCGGGTTCGCCCGGTCGGTCAGTCTTGGCCGACCTCGCCGACCCGCTCCACCTCGGTGTCCTCCGGCCGGATCGGACGGCCGTCCGCCGCACGCACCTCCAGGGTGCGCAGCGGGCGGCCGTCGCGTCGGTCCAGGAGCCTGGACATCGGCTCGCCGGGCCCGAACCAGTGCGCCTCGCCCCACTGCCGCAGCGCGACGACCACGGGGAACAGGTCGCGCCCCTTCGCGGTCAGCACGTATTCCCGGTAGGCGCTGCCGTCCGACGCGGGCACCGTCTCCAGGATCCCGCCGGCCACCAGGGCCCGCAGTCGGGCGGTCAGGATGTTCTTGGCCACCCCGAGACTGCGCTGGAACTCGCCGAACCGGCGGCTCCCGTCGAACGCGTCGCGCACGATCAGCAGCGACCACCAGTCGCCGATCGCGTCCACCGAGCGCGCCACCGGACAACTGTCCTCGTCCAACCGCGTGCGCTGCACCATGGCTCGTCCTCTCGCTCATCCCACCGGTTGCAACATGCTACCAAGGTTGCCTATGGTCACCTGGTGGCAACTTGCAACCAGATATCTCGCGCCCTCACCCTGCTCTTCGCGATCGCCGCCGGCGTCGCGGTCGCCAACGTCTACCTCGCCCAGCCGCTCCTGGTCACCATGGGCCACGACATCGGCCTCGCCCCCGGCACGGTCGGCGTCGTGGTCACCCTGACCCAGGTCGGCTACGGGTTCGGCCTGTTCCTGCTCGTCCCGCTGGGCGACCTGATCGACCGCCGCCGCCTGATCGTGGGTCAATTCGCGCTGCTCGCGGTCGCGTTGGTCGCCGTCGGGACGGCCCGGGGAGCCGCCCCGCTGTTCCCGGCGATGATCGCGGTCGGCCTGCTCGCCGTGGTCACCCAGGCGGTGGTCGCCTACGCGGCCTCGCTCGCCGCCCCCGCCGAACGAGGTCGCGTGGTCGGCGCGGTCACCAGCGGCGTGGTCGTCGGCATCCTGCTCGCCCGCACCGTCTCGGGTGTGCTGGCCGACCTCGCGGGCTGGCGCGCGGTGTACCTGTGCTCGGCCGCGCTGACCCTGGTCCTGGCGGCGACGCTGTACCGCGTACTCCCGAGGCGGCGCGCCGGCACTGCCCCGCTGTCGTACCGCAGGCTGCTCGGCTCGACCGTGAGGCTGTTCGTCGAGGAACCGGTCTTCCGCGTCCGGGCCGGCTTCGCCCTGCTGATCTTCGCCGCGTTCAGCACCCTCTGGAGCAGCATCGCCCTGCCGCTGAGCGAACCTCCGCTGTCCCTGTCGCACACCGCGATCGGCGCGTTCGGCCTGGCCGGCGCGGCCGGCGCGCTGGGCGCGATCCCGGCCGGGCGGCTGGCCGACCTCGGCCACGCACACCGGGTCACCGGGATCGCGCTGGTGTTGCTGAGCGTGTCCTGGCTGCCGCTCGCCTTGACCCGCCGGTCGTTGTGGGCCCTGGTGGTGGGCACGATCGTGCTCGACCTCGCCGTCCAGGCGGTACACGTGACCAATCAGAGCCTGATCTACCCACTCCGTCCGGACGCCGGCAGTCGGCTGATCGGCGGCTACATGATCTTCTACTCGATCGGCAGCGCGGGCGGTGCGATCGCCTCGACCACGCTGTACGCGGCGGCGGGCTGGACCGCCGTCTGCCTGCTCGGCGCGGGCTTCGGCGCGCTCGCGCTGCTGCTGTGGGCACTGGACCCGACGCGACGCGGCCGGCCCGCGCCGGTCGGCGCGTGAGCCCGCCTCCCGTCGCATCGACGCTTTCGGTGACGAGTTGCCGATCCTGGACGAACGCGGCCTGGACGGCGCCGCCGCCGCGCGGACGCCCTGGACGGCCGGGTGACGCTGCACGGTCCGGCCGGCGGACCGACCCGGCTCCGGGCGGGGTCGCCGTGCGGGTGGTGATCGCCGAGGACGACGCGCTGCTGCGTGAAGTCCTGACCCTGCTGCCGGCCGGCGAGGGCTTCGAGGTGGTCGCGGCGGCCGAACGGCCGAACCCGCGCCCGGTCGGCGGCCCCGGGCGGGGTTCGCCGGCCGGGCGTCGCCGGCTCACGCGTCGAAGGAGTCCCTGCGGGTGCGCGGGCGCTTGCGCGCCGCCGGGATGGGCTGCGGGGCCGCGCCCTCGACGACCGTGTTGGCCACCGTACCGATGCCCTCGACCGTCAGCGAGACCGTGTCGCCGGCGCGCAGCGACGGCAACTCGCTTCCCCGGCCCCACAGTTCGCCCAGGCAACCACCGTTGCCACAGGTGCCGGTGCCGAGCACGTCGCCGGGCCGGATCCAGGTGCCGCGCGAGGCGTAGGCGACCAGTTCGGCGGGCGGCCAGCCCATGTTGACCAGCGAGTCCCGACCGACCTCGACGCCGTTGACCGAGGCGCGCATGGCGAGGTCCAGGAAGCCGTCCGCGTCGCGGTACTCCTCGAACTCGTCCGCCGTCACCAACCACGGGCCGAGCGTGGTCGCGGTGTCCTTGCCCTTGCACGGGCCGAGGCCGACCCGCATCTCGCGGGACTGGAGGTCGCGGGCCGACCAGTCGTTGAAGATGGTGTAGCCGATGATGTGTTCGGCCGCCTGATCCACCGTCAGGTCCCGCCCCACCCGGCCGATCACGATGCCGACCTCCAACTCGAAGTCGAGTACGGCCGACCCCGGCGGCATCGGGACCGGGTCGTTCGGGCCGATGATCGCGTACGGGTTGGTGAAGTAGAAGGTGGGCAGCTCGTACCACTCCGGGACCACGACCGCGCCCGGTCCCTGCACGGTGATCATGGCCCCTTCGACGTGCTCCTCGAACGCCACGAAGTCGCGGACCGTGGGCGGCTGGAGCGGCGGCAGCAGGCGTACGTCGGCGAGCGCGACCGAGGGACCGGCCAGGGCCTGCTCGCCCGCCGCGCGCAGGGCCTCGGCGCCACGCTCGATCAGGCCGAGCAGGGTCTCTCCGGCCGGCAGCGGATGTACCGCCTCCTCGCCCGACACCACTCCGGAGTGGATCGAGCCATTCAGGTCGAAGGTCGCGAACTTCACGATTGGTGCTCCTTGTTCCGGTACGTGCCGAGGACCGGCGACGATGCGTCGGTATCGCTAAATGATCACATCGGCGCCGGTCGATCCACGCCCCGACCTCGGCGGACGGCGTCAGGTCAGCAGCCGCGCACCGGTCTTCGCGCGCACCTCGTCCGCGGTCACCCCGGGGGCGGTCTCGATCAGGAGCAGGCCGCGATCGGTCACGTCGAGCACCGCGAGGTCGGTGATGATCCGCCGCACGCACCGTTTCCCGGTGAGCGGCAGGGAGCACTCGTCGACGATCTTGTGTTCGCCCTTCCTGGTCACGTGCTCCATCAGCACGATCACCCGGCGGGCGCCGTGCACGAGGTCCATCGCGCCGCCCATGCCCTTGATCATGCTGCCGGGGACGGTCCAGTTCGCCAGGTCGCCGACCACGCTGACCTGCATCGCGCCCAGGATGGCGGTGTCGATGTGGCCGCCTCGGATCATCCCGAAGGAGAGCGCCGAGTCGAAGTAGGAGGCGCCGGGCAGGACCGTGACGGTCTCCTTGCCGGCGTTGATCAGGTCCGGGTCGACCGCGTCCTCCGTCGGGTACGGCCCCACGCCGAGCAGGCCGTTCTCCGAGTGCAACACGACGTGTACGCCGGCCGGGATGTGGTTGGGCACGAGGGTGGGCAGCCCGATCCCGAGGTTGACGTAGGAGCCGTCGATCAGCTCGGCCGCTGCCCGCGCGGCCATCTCGTCCCTGGTCAGGGCCATCAGTCGCGCACCGTTCCGCGCACCGCCGGCGCGCCGTTCGTGGTCTTCTTCTCGATCGGCTTCTCGGCGACCTGGGCGGGGGTCAGCGCCACCACGCGCTGGACGAATACCCCGGGCAGGTGTACCGCGTCGGGATCGAGCTCGCCCGGCTCGACCAGTTCCTCGACCTCGGCGACGGTGATCCGACCGGCCATCGCCGCGAGGGGGTTGAAGTTGCGCGCCGACTTGTCGAACACCAGGTTGCCGTGCCGGTCGCCGCGGGCCGCCCGGACCAGGGCGAAGTCGGTGGTGATGGCCTCCTCCAGGACGTACTCGACGCCGTCGAAGACGCGGACCTCCTTGCGCGGCGAGGCCACCAGTACGTTGCCCGCGGCGTCGTAGCGCCACGGCAGTCCACCGTCGGCGACCTGCGTCCCGACCCCGGCCGGCGTGTAGAACGCCGGGATCCCACAACCACCGGCCCGCAATCGCTCGGCCAGTGTGCCCTGAGGGGTCAGCTCCAGTTCCAGTTCCCCGGCGAGGTACTGCCGGGCGAACTCCTTGTTCTCCCCCACGTAGCTACCGGTGGCCCGAGCGATCCTCCCGGCATGCAGCAGGATGCCGAGCCCCCACCGATCGACGCCGCAGTTGTTCGAAACCACCCTCAGCCCGGCGGCCCCCTGCGCATGCAGGGCACCGATCAACACCGAAGGAATCCCACAGAGCCCGAACCCCCCAACGGCAATCGAGGCCCCGTCCCACACATCCGAAACCGCCTCAGCAGCCGCCCCGACCACCTTGTCCACACCATCTCCATTCACCGCCCCGCCCCCGGACGCTAACCCCACCCCGCCCAACCCCCCACAGCCCCCTTCCACTCACCGGAAGCCCGAGGACAGGCAACAACCAAGCGAACACACCGGCAACCCGAAGCCGCACACAACGACGCCGACCGGGCCAAAAATCCAGCCCAGCCGGCGTTTGGGACCACTCACCAAAAGCCCGAGGGCGGACAACGACCGAGCAGACCCGCCCGACACCCCGAAGCCGCACACGACAACGCCGACCGGGCCAAAATCTCAGCCCGGCCGGCGTTTGAGGCCACTCGGCCGAAGGCCGGACAGATCAGCCCGGCCGGCGTTCGAGGCCGGCCAGGCCACCAGGCCGGCCAACCACAACTACGCGTAGCACGAGAGCGGCTTGCCCCCGTTGAACGTCACCATGTCCCCGAGCGCCGCGTAGATGTCGATCGCCCCCGCCCGCTCCACCCCGCCCAACTCCGCGTAGGCCCGGTGCAGGTTGCCCACGATCCGCTCCGAGTCGGACAGCGCCGCGTACTCGCCCAGGTCCGTCTCCCGCGCCACGCTCAACGGGTCCAGACCCGCGTCGAGGCCCTTGCGCGCGGTCTCCAGCACGAACTCGGTGTACCCGATGGCGTAGTCGATCTGGTCCGGACCGCACACCTCGCCGTGCCCGGGGACCAACGTCGTCGCGCCCAACTCCTTTACCTTCTCCAGCACTTCGAGGTAGCCGGCGGGCGAACCCATCAGCAGGAACGGAGTACCGCCGTTGAAGATCAGGTCGCCCGTGTACAGGACGCTCTGCTCCTCCAGCCACACCACCGAGTCGTTCGAGGTGTGCGCGGCACCGAAGTGCCGGACCTGGGCCCGCAGTTCGCCCGCGTACACGGTGACGCCCTCGGTGAAGGTGAGGAACGGCGGCACCGCCCGCACGCCGCCCCAGCCCACGCCCGGCCAGATCGACTCGACCTCCATGATCCCGAGGTTCAGTATCTCGGTCCGGGTCTTCTCGTGCGCGACGATCGTGGCCGTCTCGAACAGGTAGTTCCCGTTCGTGTGGTCCCCGTGGTGGTGCGTGTTGATCAGCGTGCGCACCGGTGCGTCGGTGTGCTTGGCGATCGTCTCCTGGAAGGTCCGGGTGCGGGCCTCGGTGGCGCAGCCGTCGATCGCGACGACGCCCTCCGGACCGACCAGGAACCCGGTGTTGTTGATCCACCAGGTGCCGTCCGGCTGGATGTACGCATACGCTCCGTCGGCCACCTCCTGGACGCGAGGCGGATCCATCCGGCCGTGATCGTGCTGCGACGTGCTCATCGATACTCCCGATCGACTGGGGGTGTGCGTTGACGTGCTTACACCGCCGACCGCCCTCCGCGCAGCCTGACGTACCGTCAGTTGCCGCGTCCGGGAGGGCTTGTCCCGGGATGTCCCGGGCCCGATCGGCGATTTGCGGTCAGTTGACCACGCGTCCGGTGAACGCGGCGAGTCGGTCCGCGGCCGGCGCCTCCGGGTCGACCGGCTGCTCCGGGCCGAACGCGCGGCCCTCGCCGCGGGCCGCGTCCGGAAGCGTCTGCCGCATACGCTCGAGCAGTTCCTCGGCGAGTTCGGGGTCCAGGTCGCTCGGCCGGCCCAGCGCCCGGGCCAGGTCCCACGCGTGCACGAAGATGTCGCCGGTGGCCATGCCGAGCAGGAAGCCGCCGGTCCGCTCGCCGAACGGGGTCTTGATGGCGGCGGCGACCCGCTCCGGGGTGAAGGTCGCGACCATCGTCTCGACCGCCGCCTCGAAGTCTTCGCGGGGGTCCTCGGAGACCGGCTCGTTCGGCCCGGTCAGCGCCGACGCGAGGCCGCGCTGCGCGCCGGTTGCATGCGCCAGCAGGGCCCGGACGTCCCATTCCGAACACGGACAGGGCAGGGTCAACTCCGCGTCGCCGACCTCGGCCAGCAGCAGGCGGAAGCTCTCGACGGCGCGCCGATACTGGGTGATCCGGTCCACGATGACTCCTCGGGGGTGACGCCGCGCCCACGCGGCGTGATGTCCGGGTGACGGGAGACGAGCAGCGGACAGGCTATGCCCAGGCCCCGAAGCCGCGATACGTCGCGGTTGGGGAATGATGACGCCTGCACGAATGTTTCGTCTCGGGTGCGTCCGGCACCGGGGCCGCCGGTACACCCGACCCGCGCCCGTCCCGTACACCGCCCGAATTTCCCGCGTCCCGACGCGCCGTCGCGGCCCGACACCGCGCGCCGACCCCGGGCCCCCGATCCGGAAGGCTGGAGAGCAAGTGAAGGTCGAGATCTACAGCGATATCGCGTGCCCGTGGTGCTACGTCGGCAAGCGGCGCTTCGAGCGCGCGTTGGCCGTGTTCCCCGGCGGCGAGGACGTCGAGGTCACGTACCGCCCGTACGAACTGGACCCGAGCACGCCCACGGAACCGGCCCCACTGCGCGAGCGGCTGGCGAAGAAGTTCGGCGCGGGCAACCTGGACGCGATGAACGCCCGGCTCGCCGAGATCGGCGCGGGCGAGGGCATCACCTTCGACTTCGCCAACGCGCTGGCCGTGAACACGCTGACCGCACACCGGGTGTTGCGGCTCGCGCTGACCGAGTACGGCCCGGCGGCCCAGGCCGCGCTCAAGGACCGGTTGCTCGCCGCGTACTTCACCGAGGGCGAGAACGTCGCCGACCACACCCGCCTGGCCGAGTTCGCGGTCGAGGCCGGCCTGGATCGTGATCGGGTGCTCGCCTACCTGACCTCCGACGAGGGCGTCGCCGAGGTGCGGCGGGAGATCGACGAGGCGCGGGAGATGGGCGTCACGGCGGTGCCGACGTTCGTCTTCGAGGGCACGTGGGCGGTGCAGGGCGCGGAGGAGTCCGCCACCTTCCTCCGGGTGCTCAAGCAGGTGCGGGAGGGGATGCGCGAGCGCGACGGCTCGTCGTCCGCCCCGGAGCCGGCCGCCGGCGACGCCTGCGCCGACGGCTCCTGCGCGGTGTGAGCACGCTGGGGGAACGGGCCGAGACACCGTCCGTCGCGCGGCTGCGTCGCGCGCGGTTCGCGGCACTGTTCGTCTTCTTCGCGTTCAGCGCCGCGGTGGCCGACTTCCTGGCCCGGATCCCCCAGTTCAAGGAGGATCTGGACCTGGACGACGCCCAGTTGGGCCTGGCCCTGCTCGGCTCGCCGGTCGGCGCGCTGGTGGCGGTACAACTCGCGGGCACCGCCGCCGGGCGCTGGGGCAGCAGACGCGTCGCCCGGGTGTCGGTGATCGGCGGCTGCCTGTCCCTGCTGCTGCCGGCGTTCGCGTGGGACCTGCCCTCGCTCGCGGTCGGGTTGCTGGTCCTGGGTGGCCTGATGGGCTTCACCGATGTCGCGGCCAACGCCCAGGGCGTGGCGATCGAACAGCGGTTGCGCCGCCCGATCATGAACAGCCTGCACGGCGGCTACAGTCTGGGCGGCCTGTTCGGGGCCCTGATCGGCTCCGGCGCGGCGGCGCTCGGCATCACCCCCAGGGTGCACCTGTCGATCATGGCCGGCGTACTGGCGGTCGCGGTGTGGGTGGGGTCGCGGGCACTTCTGGGTCCCGCGGACGACCCCCATGTCCGCGAGCCGGTACGCGCGCCGGAGACCACCACCGACGCGGACCGCGCACCCGCCCCGACCGAGGGCGGCCTGGGCCGACTGCTCGCGGGCTACCGTGCGGTGGTCCTGCTCGCGCTGATCGGCCTGTGCTCCTTCGTCGGCGAGGGCGCGGTCGCCGACTGGAGCGGGGTGCACCTGCGCGAAACGCTGGACAGTTCGGCGGGCGTCGCCGGCCTCGGCTTCGCGGGGATGTCGGTGGCCATGGCGGCCGGCCGCTTCGCGGGCGACCACGTGGTGGAACGCTTCGGCCCGGTGCGCGTGTTGCGCGTGGGCGCGCTGATCGCCGCGCTGGGCATGACGATCGCGCTGGTCACCCCCTGGCCGGCGGTATCGGTACTCGGCTTCACCCTGTTCGGCATCGGCGTGGCTCCGGTTGCCCCGGTGACGTTCAGCGCGGCCGGCAACACCCCCGGGGTTCCGGCGGCATGGGCCATCTCCCGGGTGACCGGCATCGCGTACATCGGCCTGCTGGCCGGCCCTCCGGTGATCGGCTTCATCGCCCACCACACCAGCCTGACCACGGCTCTGGCCATCCCCGCGGTACTCGTGGCCGTCATCGCCCTCACCGCGGGAGCGGTCCGCCGCTGACCGGGAGTTCGGCACCGAACCGGGGCAAGTCATGCCCGAACGGGACAGGTTCGGTGCCGAATCGCCGTCGACCGGGCGCCGACCCGGGGCCGGAGCGGCATGCCTCCAGCAGCCTCCCCGCGCAACACGACCGGCTGTCGGGGCACTTGATCGATGTAGGTACAGGTCGACCAATAGCCGGCGGACAACCGACGCGCGGGCGGTGTACGAGGCGGCGGAATCGGTCCGGGCCGGGCGGTACCGACGCCGAGGAGTCGCGGCCCACTCGTGCCCTCGGGCCGCCCGACGGCCGTCCCACGTCCCCCGACATGTGACTCTCCCGACCCCGCCTCGCCATCGAATTCACCCGGGCGGCTTCCGACGACCCCCGCCGCGCCACGCCGACCTCCGGATAAACGGAGCGCAACGATCCGGTATATCCCAACCAATGGTTGGCAAACGGGCACCACTTCTCGGGTGTAGAAATCAGGATATAGACCTGCGACAACCGACGCCCGACCCCAAATCGCTCGATATCAGGACCTGTATTGCCATGCGGTACAATCCATATTCCTTCGCATAGTTAACTTACGCGTGTCAACATTCGGCACCGTATGCGGGCCGGCGTGCGTATTACCCACCGGCAACTGCGAGCACACGTGCGAATGCCGCTAGGCTCTGCCCGTCGTGCACGGAATAGGACGCGATCCGCGTCACCGAAAAGGCAAGACCGGAAAGTGCGAATCATCGGGAAAATGACGTACTTGACAAGCGGAATAATTGACTCCGCATCCCTGGCTCTCTCCCCCGCCCCCTCCTCCCTCCGGGCGCCGATCGGGTGGTGGACAAACTGAACATCACTCGCAAACTCGTCCTGCTCGTCGCCGTGCCGCTCACCGTGATGGTGGGTTCGGCGGGCCTCGCCGTGTCCACCACGACCGGCGAAGCCCTGGACGCGAATCGCCTGCGCTCGCTGACCAAGGTGTCCGCCGAGGCGGGCGAACTCGCGCACCGGCTGCAGAGCGAACGCGCCGCGGCCACCGCAGTGTTGTGGCCCGACCCCGGCGCGCTGGCGGCGTACCACCAGCGCACCGCCGCGACGGACGAGAGCGCCGCGCGCTACCACAAGCTGCGCAAGGACCTCGGCTCGATCCCGGGCAACACGAAGGAACGGTTGCGCAAGCTGGACGCGGGCCTGACCGACCTGGTCGCGCTGCGCAAACAGGTCCAGGAGCCCAAGGGCACCTCGCTGACCGCCGTCGTCTTCCGCTACCGCATCCTGATCGCCGCCACGCTCGACTACCGTGACAGCGTGGCCCAGGCAGGCGGCGCCGGTCCCGACAACTCGGACCGACTGCGCGCAGCGGCGGCACTGTCCCACGCCACCGAATGGCTCGGCCAGCAACAGAGCGCGGTGTTGCGTGCGTTGGCCGCCAAGACGCTGTCGCCGGCCCAACAGCAGGACATCCTGGCCACCCGCACCGGCTACGACGAGAGCGAGTCGTCGTTCGAGTCGCTCGCCGACGCCGACTGGATCCCCTGGCTGGAACAGGCCCAGACCGGGCCGGAGATCCAGGCCGTGCACCTCCTCGAGGACGCCGTCTCGCGGATCCGCGTGGACAGCTCCGTCTTCATCTCGCAGGTCGAGTGGACCAAGGCGACCAACGACCGCATCGCCAAGATGAGCGACGTGGAGCGCAAGGTCGACGCCTCCGTGCTGTCCTCGGTCACCGACGAGCGCGACTCCCGCCGCTGGTGGGCGATCGGCCAGGGTGGCGCGGTGCTGCTCGCGCTGATCGCCGCCGTGCTGCTCGTGCTGCGCCTCGGCCGGCCGATGACCCGTGAGCTGGTGCGTCTGCGCGACACCGCGCACGATGTGGCCTACACCGGTCTGCCGGAAGCGGTCGCCAAGCTCCAGCAGGGTCGTTCCCTCGACGGCGCGACCGCCGAGGAGATGGCCGAACGCGCCGGCACCCCGATCGAGGTGCGCGGCAAGGACGAGATCGCCGAGGTCAGCTCGGCGTTCAACACCATGTTCACCTCCGCGGTCAAGATCGCCGCCGAACAGGCGGTCCTGCGCGCCGGTATCGCGACCGTGCTGGTCGCCCTCGCCCGCCGCAACCAGCGTCTGACCGACGGCCTGGTCAAGGTCTTGGACGAGGCCGAGGCGCACGAGCAGGACCCGGACCGGCTCAAGCGGCTGTACTCGCTGGACCACTTGGTCCAGCGGATGGGCCGCAACAACACCAGTCTGCTCGTGCTCGGCGGCGAGGGCACCGCGCGCGTGCGCGAGGACGCCCTGCTCCTGGACGTGGCGCGCGCGGCGGTCGGCCGGATCGAACGGTTCACCCGGGTCGACCCCGGCGCGGTGGACCCGCGCATCCTGATCGCCGGTCGGGCCCGCGACGACGTCGCGCACCTGCTCGCCGAACTCATGGACAACGCGACCAAGTTCAGCCGCCCGGAGACCTGGGTGGTGCTCCAGGCGAACCGGCGCGGCGACGGCGCGGTGCTGACCGTGACCGACAGTGGCGTGGGCATCACCCCCGAGCGACTGGCCGCGTTCAACGAACGCCTGTCCTCGCCGGCCCAGTTGGACGTGCACGCGGTGCGCACGATGGGTCTGACCGTGGCCGGGCACCTCGCCGCGCGCTACGGCATCACCATCACCCTGGGGCCCGGGCCCCAGGGCGGCACGGTCGCCGAGGTGGATCTGCCCGAGACGATCGTGGTCTTCCGCGATCGCCCCGGCCGGCACCGCGCGGGCGCGCCGAAGAACGAGGCGCCGGCGCTGCCGAAGCCGACTCCCACGCGCGCGATCGACAGCGGCGTACGTGCCGGCGGTCACCCCGACCCCGGTCCGTTCGAGCCCGTGCAGAACGTGTTCACGCCGGTCAAGCCGCAACCGGTCAGCGACGCGAGCGCTCCGGGACCGCAGGTACCCGCGCCCTCGGGCCTGCGCTTCACCGGCTCCCGGCCGCCCGCCCCGGCGGCACCCACCCCGCCGACGCTCGCTCCGCCGATTCGCACGCCGGCGACCCCGGCGGCACCGGCGAACCCGGGCACACCGGCCGGCCCGGCGAACCCGGCACTCCCGGGGACCCCGGCGACGCCGGACCGCTCCGCCGGACGCGGGGCCGAATCCCTGCCCCCGCGTTTGACTCCGGAACCCTCCGAGTCCGGCCGCACCACCAACAAGGGCCTGCCGCTGCGCGTACGCCGGGACACCCCGACCGTGCACCCCGGCACGCCCCCCGCGCCCGCCGCGCCGCTGGTCGGCTCGGCCGGGGCACCCGCCCGGGCGAACCCCACGACGCCGGACCGCCGAGACGCCCGCCAGGTGTCCGCGGCGATGTCGGCCTTCGCCCAGGGCATCGGGCACAGCCGGGCCCGACGCGCCCCCTCGCCCCGTCCCGACGGCGGCGAACCGGATCCCAAGGAGAGATCGTGACCCACCCCACCGCAGCCGATCTCAGCTGGCTGCTCAACGATTTCGCCACCCGGGTGCCCGATGTGCTGCACGCCGTCGCGGTCTCCGCGGACGGCCTCGTGGTGGCCAACACCAGCACGCTGCCGCAGGACCGCGCCGACCAGCTCGGCGCGGTCGCGTCCGGCCTGGTCAGCCTTCTGGCCGGTGCCGCACGGCTGTTCGGCACCGACCCGGTGGCCAGCAACCTGACCGAGATGAACGGTGCGTTCATGTTCTCGATGCAGGTCAGCGACGGTGCGTCGCTGCTCGTGCTGGCCTCGCGCGAGTGCGACATCGGCCAGGTCTCGTTCGAGATGGCCGAGCTGATCAACCAGGTCGGCCCGGCCCTGACCCCCGCGGCACGGGAGCGCTTCCTGCACGTGCAGCGCGGCGCGCTGAGCTGACCGACGCACCCCCGCGTCCCTCCCGACGCGACGCATCCCACCGATCGACCGCTGTACCCGTCCGAACCCTGGAGCACGTCATGACCCCGGCAAGTCCCATATCCCGTCGCTCGTTCCGCGTCAGTGCCGCGGGACTCCTCGCCGGCGCGCTGGCGTTCACCGCCGCGTGCAGCGGCAGCGCGGCCGACGACAAGAAGGGCGGCTCGTCCTCGGGCACGCTCAAGATCGGCCTGACGATCCCGCTCACCGGTGTGTACGCGGCGCTCGGGCCGGACCTGCAGAACGGCTTCCAGACCTATCTGGACCAGCACGGCGGCAAGCTGGGCGGGCACAAGGTCGAGCTGGTGATCACCGACGAGGGCGACGGTCCGCAGACCTCGGTGCCCTCGGTGACCAAGCTGATCAAGCAGGACAAGGTCACCGCGGTGGTGGGTCTGTCCAACGCCGCCACGGTGGCGGCCAACGTGGACCTGGTGAACGACAACAAGGTGCCGATGATCGGCGCCGTCGGCCGCCCCGGCGAGATCAAGCGGCAGGACTACGTCTGGCACACCAGCTACCTCTCCGAGGAGCCGGGTGTGGCTGCGGCGCCGTACATCAAGGAGGCCGTGCAGGGTCCGGTCTACGCGATCGGCCCGGAGTACCAGGGTGGGTTCGACCAGCTGCGCGGCTTCACCGAGACGTTCGACAAGCTCGGCGGCAAGCTGGCCAACCCGGACGGCAAGACCAAGTGGACGCCGTTCCCGGCGACCACCAACTTCCAGCCGTACTTCAACGAGATCAAGAACTCGGGCGCCAAGGCGGTCTACACGTTCTACGCGGGCACCGCCGCGGTGAACTTCGTCAAGCAGTACAAGCAGTCCGACATCAAGGACATCCCGCTGTACGCGGCGGGCTTCCTCACCGAGGGCGCGGTGCTCGGCGCCGAGGGCGACGCGGCCAAGGGCGTGTTCACCTCGCTCAACTACACGCCCACGCTGGACATCCCGGCCAACCGCTCGTTCGTCGCGGCCTACCAGGCGAAGTACAACACGCTGCCGACGATGATGTCGGCCACGATGTACGACGCGGCCGCCGTGCTGGACAAGGCGATCGCCGCCGCCGGCGACAAGGTCACCCCGGAGGCGGTCAACGCCCAGATCGCCAACACCGGCAAGGTGGACAGCCCGCGCGGTCCCTGGGAGTTCAACACCAAGTCGCACGCCCCGGTGCAGAAGTGGTACCTGCGTGAGGTCAAGCAGGACGGCACCGCGCTGAGCAACGTGATGGTCCGCGAACTCGGCACCCTGGGCTGACGGCGGATCGGGAGCGAAAGGGAGCGTGCCGTGGGCTGGTTCGACGACAATTTCATCCCGGCCCTGGACGGAGTGGCCTACGGGTTGCTGCTGTTCGTCGTGGCCGCGGGCCTGACTCTGGCCTTCGGTTCGGGCGGGGTCCTCAACCTCGCGCACGGCACGCTCTACGCGTTCGCCGCCTACACCGCCACCGAGGTCGCCGACGGCTCGTGGCTGGGCCTGGTGCTCGCGGTGCCGGCGGGGATCGCCGCCGGCGCGGCCGGCGGCGGGGTGCTCGCGGTGATGACCGCGCCGATCGCCGGCAGAGGACACATGGCGCAGGCCATGTTGACCTTCGGCGTCGCCCTGGTCGGCGGCGACCTGCTGATGACCGTGTTCGGCAAGGAAGACCCGCAGGTCTCGGTGCCGAGCGCGCTGGAGAAGCCGGTATCGATCCTGGGCCACAACTACCCGGGCTATCGGCTGGCGTTCATCGTGGTCGCCGTCGCGCTCGGCGCCGGCGGCTGGTACGTGCTGGCCCGCACCCGGATCGGCGCGGCCGTGCGCGCCTCCGTGGACGACCCCGAGATGCTCGCGGCCGGCGGCATCTCGCCCGCCCGGGTGCGCTCGGGCGTGCTGATCGCGGCCGGCGCGCTGGCCGGTCTCGCGGGCGGTCTGGGCGCGCCGATCATCGGCCCGTCCACGTCGGTGGCCAACACCGTGCTGTTGCAGTCCCTGCTGGTCGTGGTGATCGGCGGCCTCGGCTCGGTCGGCGGCGCGCTGCTCGCCGCGATCCTGGTCGGCGAGGTGCAGACCCTCGGGGTCACGCTGATGCCCGACTTCGCGCCGTATCTGATGTACGCCACGATGGCCGTGATGCTGATCGCGCGAACCGCGCGCTTCGGCCCGACGGGGAGCCGAGTATGACCACCCTTGCAACGGCCGTCCTGCGCGCGCGTACCGCGCTGCACTCGCCGCGCGGGATCCTGGCCGGTCGGATCCTGGCCGTGGCGGCGATCGTGTGGCTGGTCGCGGCGCCGTACATGGTCGACCTGTTCACCATCATCCTGCTGTCCCAGGCGCTGTCCCTGGGCCTGCTCGCGGTCAGCGTCGCGGTGCTCGGCGGCGGCGCCGGGCTGCCCTCCCTCGGCCAGGTCGCGCCGTACGCGGTCGGCGGCTACACGGCGGCGATCCTGGCCGACCACGGCATGCGGATCGGCGTCGTCCACACCCTGCTGGCAGCCGCGGCGGGCGCCCTGTTCAACGCGCTCACCGCACCGATCGTGGTCCGCACCCGCGGCGTCACGGTCCTGATGATCACGCTGGCCGTCGGCGAACTGGTGCGCACCGCCGCGGAGAAGTGGAAGTCGGTCACCGGCGGTACCGACGGCAAGTCCGGCATCCCGCCGATCGAGCCGTTCTGGGGCATGGGCGACCTCGCCGACGACGTGGACACCTACTGGTACGTACTGCTCACCACCCTCGTGGTGATCGCCCTCACCGCGCTCGTGCTGCGCTCGCCGGCCGGGCTGCTGCTCGACGGCGCGCGCGAGAACGAGACCCGGATGCGCGCGACGGGCCACCCGGTGACGGGCTATCTCACCGTCACCTACATCGGGGTCGGCGCCATCGCGGGTGTCGCGGGCGCCCTGTTGATCTCGATCCAGCGCTACATCTCCCCCTCGCACATCGGCTTCGACACGTCCTCGCTGGTGCTGCTCGCGGTGGTCATCGGCGGCGGCGCGTCGCTGGTGGGCGCGATGATCGGCGCGGCGCTGATCGTGTTCACCCGGGACTGGCTGTCCGGTCCGTGGCCGGGGCACGGGCCGCTGCTGCTCGGCCTGCTGTTCCTGATCGCGGTGTACACGCTGCCGGGCGGGCTGGCCGGAGTGGTCGCGGGCGGGCCACGCGCGGCCTGGCGAAGTCTGGCCAAGGTAATCCGGCCGGACGGGAGGTCCACGGAAGCGGACGAGCCGGCGGCGAGCAAGTCGGAGGCGGACGAGCCGACCGCGGGCGAGTCGGCCGCGGGCGAACCGGCCGCGGACAAGCCGGCCGCGGACGAACCGGCCGCGGACAAGCCGGCCGTGGGCAAGCCGGACCTCGCCAAGAAGGCGGCGGACCCGAGCGCCGAAGTCGTCCCCGACCCCGACGCGTTGCTCACCATCACCGGTCTGACCCGGCGCTACGGCGCGCTGGCCGCGGTGGACGGTCTCGACCTGACCGTGCGTCGCGGCGCCCGGCACGCGCTGCTCGGTCCCAACGGCGCGGGCAAGTCGACCGTGCTGGCGATGATCGCGGGCGCGAACCCGGTCACCTCGGGCAGCATCGTCTTCGACGGTCGCGACATCACCGACCTGGCCCCGGCCCGGCGCTCCCGTCTGGGCATCGCGCGCGCATTCCAACAGCCCGCGGTGGTGCCCTCGTTGTCGGTCCTGGACAACGTGACGCTGGCCGCCTGGCGGCACGCCCGGCGCGGCGGCATCGGGTGGCGCCCGGCCCGCTACCGCGCTCTCGCGGGCGAGGCGGCGATCCATCTGGAGACGGTCGGCCTGACCGCGCGCGCCGACGAGATCGCCGGCGAACTCTCGCACGGCTCGCGCCGGTTGCTGGACATCGCGATGGCGCTCGCGGGGCGTCCGAAGCTGCTGCTCCTGGACGAGCCGGCCGCGGGTCTGACCGACACCGACATCGAGTTGCTGGCCGACGTGCTCAAGGCACTGCCCGCCGAGGTGACCATGGTCCTGGTCGAGCACAACTTCGCGCTGGTGCGTGAAGTCACCGACACCGTCACGGTGTTGGCCTCGGGTCAACTGCTCGCCACCGGCACGCCGGACGAGATCGCCGAGGACCGGGCGGTGCGCGACACCTATCTGGGCGCGTCCGAGCCCGAGCACCAGGAAGTGGGCTGACATCGTGCTGGAGATCGGCGAACTGACGGCGGGTTACCAGGGCGGCTCGGTGCTGCACGGGGTCGACCTGAGCGTGCCCGAGGGCACCGTGCACGCGCTCCTGGGCGCCAACGGGGCGGGCAAGTCCACCCTGATCCATACCGTCGCGGGCCTGCTCAAGCCCTCCGGCGGAAGGGTCGAACTGGCCGGTGTCGACCTCACCGGGCGCCCGGCACACCGGGTCTCGCACGCGGGCATCGGCCTGGTGCCGCAGGGCCGGCGGGTGTTCGCGAGCCTGACCGTGGCCGAGCATCTGCGCCTCGCCCACCGCAAGCACGCCGCGTGGACGCCCGCGCGGGTGTTGGAACTGCTGCCGCGACTGGGCGAGCGGGCCGGCAACCGCGGCTCGCAACTCTCCGGCGGGGAACAGCAGATGCTGGCGATCGCCCGGGCACTGCTCGGTGGTCCGCGGCTGATCCTGCTCGACGAGCCGACGGAGGGCCTGTCCCCCGTGATCGCCGAGCAGATCCGGCAACTGATCACCACGCTCGCCGACGAGGGCCTGACGATCCTGATCGCGGCGCCGCAACTGGGTTTCGTGCAGGGCATCGCGGACCGGCTGACCGTGCTGTCCACGGGCCGGGTCACCGCCCGGATGACCGCGGCCGAGGCGGCGGCCGACCCGGAACCGATCCTCGCCGCACTGGCCCCGGGTGTGGCCCACGTGGGCTGAACCACATCGCGCCGGTCGGGATCACCCCGACCGGCGCCCGGCCCCCTGTCTCACAGGTCCACGCGTCGGATCTCCAGCGTGGTCCAGGCACCCACGTGCACCCGGTCGCCGTCCTTCAGGTGCACCGGGTCGCGACGGACCCGGTCGTAACCGGAGTTGATGGTGGTGCCGTTGGCCGCGCCGAGGTCCATCACCTCCCACGTCCCGTCTCCGCAGCGCAGAAACATCGCATGCCGACGCGAGACGCCCGGGTCGTTGATCGCAATCTCGGGCGGAGCGGAAGTGGTACCGGCGACGCGCCGGCCGATCCGCATCGACTCGCCGGTCAACTCCAGCGTCCACGGCTCCTGTTCGTGCGGGAAGTGCATGTTGTGCGCGTCCGGGCCGTCCCATTCGAGCACCCTCAGGAAGTAGTCGTGATCGGGCACGACGCGCACGGTCCACAGGGTGCGGGTGGGGGGCGATGACGGCTCGCCCGGCCCGTCGTCCGGCTCCGTGGGCGTCACGTTCACGATGGGCTCGTAGACGATCGCCGTCGAGGGGTTCTCGTGCCCGCAGCCCTCACAGAACTGGTCGTCGGGCGTGTACTCGGTGGCACAGATCCGACAGATCAGCGTGCCTGCGGGCGGCTGTTCGGCGCGCCGGTCACCGCCGCCGCCGAGCTGCTGCGGATCCTCCGCGACGGTCATGGTGCGCCCGCACTCGTCGCAGTAGTCCGCGGCGGTGGACTGATGGCCGACCGGACAGATGTGCATGAGCGGACCTCCTTCCTGTTCCCCTACCCGACCCGACGTCGCCGAGCGGCGACGCTCAGTCCCTGGTGGGCGGTCCGACGCGGGCGGTCTTGTGCGACTCGACGTCGATGATCATCATGCCCTCCTCGTCGTTGCGCAGCCGGCTGGTGCCGTCGGCCTCGACCTCGACGACTCGGCGGAGCAGCTTCGCGGTGTGCTCGTCGCCCGCCTCGTCGGCCAGTTCGAGCGCCTGGACCAGGCGTGCGGTCGCGGTGGTCTCGTCCCCCCGCGTGCGCGCCTCCAAGCCTTCCTGGACGGCATTGGCCAGTTTCTCCCGGCCGGTGACCTTGGCGACCTCGGAGTTGATCCGGGTGGACAGTTCCTCGTCGTCGGTCCACTGCGCGAAGACGCCGGCCTTGGCCAGTTCCAGACCGCCCGAGCCGTCCGGCAGGACCACCGAGACCTGGCACGGCCGGCGCTTGCCGCCCGGGTTGACCTCGTCCGGTTCGACCTCGAGGCAGATGTGGTAGTGCTTGCTCTCGCCGCCCCATGAGCCGGTCGGGTAGTCACCGGCGTTCGGTCCGACGTCGGTACGCCGGGCGGTCAGGTCGTCGATCACCGGGTAGGTCTGCTTGACGTACTTCACCCGCGCGTTGTTGATCGTCCGCACGCGCAGGGCCACGTCGGCCACGGCCTTGCCCATCGCGTTCTCCATCATCCTGGTGAAATCCGCGACCAGGTCGGCCGGTTCGCTCACCAGGCCGATGTCGCCGAGCAGCGCGTTGGAGATCTTGCGCACCTCGTCCACCCGCCAGTCCAGGCCGATGCCGCGGCAGTCGCAGACGAACACGCCCTCGCAGTAGGCGATCGCCTCGGCCAGGTCCTGCTCGCGCTCGCTCTCGTTCTTGCCGTCGGTGAGCAGGATCGCGTGCCGGATCGCGTCGCGGTGCGGTTCGAGCAGCCGGCGGGCCATCAGCAACCACTGGCCCATGGCGGTGCCGCCGCGCGCGCGGAGCTTGTCCACCTCCCGCTTGGCCTCCTTGCGGCTGCGGTCGTCCGCCGGTACCAGCACCTCGTCGAACGGGTAGACCATCGACGCCATGCCGGTCCCGGAGACCACCGCGAACAACGTGCCGTCACGTAGCGTGTCGATCGCCGCCTTGGTGGCCTGCTTGGCCGCCTTGAGCTTGCTGGAGGGGAAGTCCATCGAGCCCGAGGTGTCCACCATGATCACCTCGGCGCCGCGCCTGGCGGAGCCCAGACCCGTCGGCAGTCCGGAAGCCTTGATGTGCGCCACGGCGTGGACCTCGTGTCCACCCATCGGCAGATAGGCGTTCTGGTTGATCTCGATGGTGAATTCGGGGGCGCCTGACATGAATCCGACTCCTTCGCGTCTCGGGTCAGTCGTGGAGGGGGCCGCGCGCGGCGTCCCCGGGCGGGAGGTACGGGATGAGTGCGACGGTGATGTTGTCCGCGCCGCCCTGGTCCAGGGCGAACCCGGTGAGCAACCGGGCGGCGGCCAACGGCTGTTCCAGCGCGTCCGGGAGCACCATCGCGGCCAGCGTCGGCGCCACCGAAAGGTAGTTCCACAATCCGTCGCTGCACAGCAGCAGCACGCCGGGCCCGGAAGGGCGCACGCTGGTCACCCGGGGCCGCACCTCGCCGGCGTCGGCGCCGAGCCAGGACACGATCGCGTGCGCGCGCCGATCCGCGTACGCCTCGGCCTCGGTCATCGCGCCGAGCGCGATCATCCGGGTCGCCCACGAGTCGTCCTCGGTCAGCAGCGCGGAGGGGGTACGCCGGCCCTGCTCGTCGTCGGCCCCGTCCGACTCGCCGACCGCCCCGCGAGGCAGCGTGCTCGCGCCGGGCAGCGTGTCGTCGCCGTCCGCCGGATCGTCGGCCCCGCTGCCCGGATCGGCCAGCCAGTAGGCGCGGCTGTCGCCCACCCAGCCCACGGTGATCTCGCCGGGCGCCATGATCGCCGAGACCAGGGTGCACGCGGGCGCGTTGCCCTGGTCCTCGGTACCGGGCATCCGGGCCACCGCGCTCGCGGCGGCGGCCACCCCGGCGCTGGTGGCCTTGGCCGGCGCGCACCCCTCGATCAGGGTGGCCGCCATCGTCGCGCACGCGGTCGCGGCCGCGGTCGCCGACGCCTCGTCGGGCCGCGGCGAGGAGGACACCCCGTCGCAGACCACCGCGACCACCCGCTTGCTGCCGTCGGGCATCTCGAACGCCCGCAGCGCGGCGGAGTCCTCGTTGCGTCGGTGGCGCAGGCCCCGGTTGCTCACCATCGCGACCAGGCCGCTCAGGTCGCTCTCCACGTGGTCGCGCGGATTGAACGGCCGCCCGCACGCCTCGCACCAGCCGTCCGAGCCGATGGTGGCGGTGCCACAGGCGGAGCAAACCGGTCCGTGTCCGCTGGGCGTGGGTACCCGCCGCGGCGGCGGACGTTCGGCCACCGGGGTCGGGGGGATGTCCAGGTCGTAGCCGCACGACTCGCAGTAGCGGTCGTCGGCGTCGCCGGCCAGACCGCAGGCCGGACACCCGTCGGGGACGGCCGTCGCGGGCGGCTCGGGCGGCGGGGCGGCCTCGCCCCCGTTCGGGGCGCCCCCGAGCCCGGTCGCGTCCAGTCGTCCATATCCAGCCACTCTGATCACACCCACGTCCACGGTCGCACTTCGTTCGCCCGGTCGACGAGCGCGATGCGCTCCGCATGCGTCGTCACATGCCGGGCCAGATCGCGGTAACACTTTTCCAGGGCGAACCGCAGAGGCTTTTCCTTCAACTCGCTGCCGAGCACCCTCGCGGTTCCATCCGCGCCCCCGGCGCCCGAATTTCCCCCGTTCGCACCCGCCTTCACCCACTCCAGGGCCGTCTCCAACAACTCCACGGCGAGCCGGTCGTGCGCTTCGCCCTCCAGCCGCAGCGCACCGAGCCGATCGGACGCGGTGGTCAGGTCCGGCCCCAGCGGTTCGGCCGCGGCCCGACCGCTGATCCGGGTGCGCAACGCCGCGGTCTGCGCGGCGACATGGTTGGCCGAGGTATCCGGCACGCTCTCCAGGATGCGGACCGCGCCCGCCCGGTCGCCGGTCGCGAGCAGGCAGCGGGCCAGGCCGAAGGCGGCCGAGACGTACGCGTGGTCGGTCGACCAGACGCCGCGATACTCGGCGGCGGCTTCTTGGTGGCGGCCCATCAGCTCGCGGCAGGCGCCCAGCGCGATCCGCGGCGCGGGCTCGCCGGGCAGCGCGCCCCGCACCCCGTCGAAGAACTCGTGGGCGCGCGGGAGATCGTGTTGGGACAGCGCCGCCAGCCCCTCGAACCAGGGCAGTCGCCAGTCGTCGGCGTCGATGTCGGCCAAAAACGCCCGGGCCCGCACCACGTCGCCCTGTTCGATGCACATCCGGACCAGGCGCAGCGTGCCCTCGGCCGAGGAGATGCCCGCGGCGGTGAGCGCGGAGAGCAGTTCGTCGGGGTCGGTGGTGGCGACCGTGGCCAGCAGGTTGGCGGCCGGGTCGAGGGGGTCGACCCGGGGCACCGGCAACGCGCCCGCGATCACCGCCGGATCGGGCGCGGGCGCGAGCAGGCCCGGTTCGGTGTTGCGCGCGGCCACCTCGGCGTGCACCACCCGCGTCTCCGGCCCGAACAGGCCGGACACGCCCGGGCGCGGCTCGCCGGAGCGGATCGCGACCACCTCGCGCAGCACCGCGACGCACTGCTCGGCCATGTCCGCCGCGGAGGCGAAGCGCTGCTCCGGGTCGGGGTGGGTGGCCCGCAGCAACAGGCGGTGGTAGGACTCGAATTCGGTGAACAGCGGCACGTCGGCGGCGGGCGGCAGGGATGCCTTGTACTTGCGGGTGTAACCGGCGAAGTAGAAGCTGAGCACCGCCATCGTGCGACCGATGGTGAACAGGTCGGACTCCACCGACGGTTCGGCCCGCACGGTCTCGATCTCGGGTGCCTGGTAGCCGACCGTGCCGTAGGTGAACTTGCCCGGCCGGGCCAGGTCGGTGACCGCGCCGAGGTCGATCAGCTTGAGCTGGTCCTCGGTCTGGATCACGTTGTCCGGCTTGAAGTCGCAGTAGACCAGGTTCTGTTGGTGCAGGTAGCCGAACGCGGGCAGGATGTCGATTGCGTAGGCGAGGACCTGCTCGACCGGCAGCACGGCCTTGGGGTCGACCTCGCGCATCTGCTTGAGCCGGTCCATCAGCGACAGGCCGCCGACATACTCCATCACCAGGTAGGTCTCGTCCTGGCCGGTGAGCGGGTCGGGGTGCTGCACGACGGTCTGGATGTGCACGATGTTGGCGTGCTGGATCTGGGTGAGGATGCGCTGTTCGGCCAGGGCCGCGGCGCGCGAGTCGGCGTCGTCGCTGCCGAGCAGGCCCTTGAGCACGACCCACATGTTGTGCGCGGCGGTGTCCTGGGCGAGGTAGACCCAGCCGAAGCCGCCGCGGGCGAGGCAGCCGATGATCCGGTACTGGCCGACCATGTCGTCGCGCTGGAGCTTGGGCGCGAAGGAGAACGGCGTGCGGTCGCGCGGGCAAAAGCCGTTGGCCACCCCGGGTCGGCCGCCGCGCCCGCGCCCGACGGGCTGTTCGCACTTGCGGCAAAAGCGCTTCTCCTCCGGGATGACCGGATTGCGGGCCAGCGCGCTCTCGGGGTTGCGGCGCGGCACGTTCGGCATCTCGACCAGACCGCCGCCCAGCCGCCGACTGGTCCCGGTGCTGCCGCGTCGCGAACTGCGCCCGGAGGCGCTGCGCGAGGAGGACGAACCGGCGGTGCCGGCCGTGCCCGACGTACCGGAGGTGCCCGCCGTCCCGGAGACCCCGGACCGCCCGGTCCTCGGGTCGGGCACCGGCGCGCCGGTCGGCAGCGGCTCGTTGCCGCACGCGTTGCAGAAGCCGTCGTCGATCTCGCCCGGGCAAGGCGGGCGATTGCACTTGATCATCTCTGGTCCCCCTTGTCGTCCGGACGATCCTTGCGTTGCGCGGCGATGACCGCCTCCTGATAGCGGGTCACCACCCGTACCGCCACGTCGAGTTCACACGGTGCTCGCCACAACAGCTCCTTGGCGTGGTCGTACAGCGACTCGAGCACGGCCTCCTCGCCGTGTCCGCTGCGCGCGGCCATCGCCCGGTAGGACTGCACGAGGCCGCGCAGTTCGTCCCGCCGGGCCAGTGGCGCGTCGATGTGCCCGCGGGTGGCGGCCAGTCGGTCCCGGGCACCCTGCGCGTCGTTCTCCAGGGCGCTCAACTCGCGCGAGACGCGCACCCAGTCGCCCTGCGCGCCGAGCCCGGAGACGGTGGTCACCCGCTCCCGCAGGCCGGCGGCGCGCAGCGGTACCTCCGGTACCCGCTTGTCGCTGATCCGGGTCAGCACGTGCGCGCGCCGCCGGATCGTGTCGCCCTCCTGGTAGTCCAACTCCTCCAGCACGCCCGCGAGTCGCCGTACCCGCTCCTCGAAGCGGGCCCGGACGATGGTCAGGTGCCGCACCTCGTCGGCGACTCGGCGCAGTTCGGCGTCCAGGGCGTCGACGTCCACGCCGCCGATGCGCCGGTCGTCGCCGGCGGTCAGCGCCAGCGGGTCGCTCGCCACCAGGCTGCGGGCCGTCTCCAGGCGGCGGCGGACCCCGTCCAGGGCGGCGGTCTGCTCCGGCATCGTGTCGGGGCCGCCGAGTTCGGCGATCCCGGCCTCGGCGGCGGCGATGCCCGCGTCGACCCGGTCCAAGGTGGGCACCAGACGGGTCCAGACCGCGTCCGCGGCCTCCACGACCGCGGTCGCCTCGCTCCAGGCCGGCGCCATGTCGGCGACCAGTTCGCCCAGGCTCATCCGGTGTACGTGCATGGCCGGGTCGAGCAGGCCGCGCTGCCCGATCGGCACGTCGCGCGCGGCGAGTTCGGCGGATTGTCCGAGCAGCAGGAAGGACAGCTCCTCCAGCTCGGGCCGTTGCGGCTTGCCGCGCCGTCCACGCAACGTCCGGGCCCGGTCCAAAACCGCGCCGTACGCCTCGCGGTGTCCCCACAGCAGCGCGATCGCCCGGCGGCCGATCTCCCAGCGCTCGGCGGTGCGGCCGGTCAGCGTGCCGCCTTCGAGCAGTTGCCGGCCCGGGTGGCTCTCCAGCTCCATCAGGCCGGCGGTGATGCCGTCGTACTCGCCTTCGTGACGCACGATCAACTCGTCGATCTCGTCGCGGCCGAGCACGCGGGGGGCTCGGTTCACGGGGCGTCCCGATATTCGGCCTCGGGCGGCGCGGGCGTGTCGGCCCCGAGCGAGGTGCCCAGATACTCCCGGTACAGCTCGCCCCATCGTCCGTTGCGGCGCAGTTGTTCGAGCACCGCGTTGACGAACCGGACGAAGTCGCCGCGGTTCTTGGCGATCGCCATGCCGTACGGCTCGAAGGTGAGCTTGTCACCGACCACGACGGTGAAGACGTGGTCCTGTGCCTGGAGCCCGGCCAGGATCGTGTCGTCGGTGGTGACCGCGTCGGCCTGGCCCTGCTGGAGCAGGACCAGGCAGCCCGCCCAGGTGTCGCCCTCGATCACGTTCACCTGCGGGGCCTGTCGGCGCAGCATGCCGATCGAGGTGGAGCCGGGCACCGAGCACACCCGCATGCCGCGCGGCAGGGCGGCCAGTCCGCCCGAGTAGTCGGCGCGGTCGGCGGTGCCGTCGCGTTGCACCAGCAGTCGCTGGCCGGCGCGGAAGTAGACGGAGGAGAACTCGACGCTCTGCCGACGCTCGCAGTTGATCGTCATGGTCTCGGCGACGATGTCCACGTCGCCGCGCGCGATCGCCACGGTGCGGTCCTCGTTGCGCACCACTCGGAACTGGATGCGGTTGGGGCCGGCGTCGCCGAAGATCGCCTTGGCCACCTCGCGGAGCAGGTCGATGTCGAAGCCCCGCAGTGTGTTGCTCCTGGGGTCGACGAAGCCGAACGGGAAGCTGCTCTGGTCGATGCCGGCGATCAGGAAGCCGCGTTTGCGCAGGGTGTCCATGGTGCTGCCGGCGGGCAGCGCGGTGGGGGCGGGCAGCGAGCCGGTGGGGCGCAGGCTGGCCAGCACGTTCGGGCAGGAGGTGTCCGGGCCCGGTGGGGCCTCGGCGGGTGCGCGCGGCGCGCCGGCGGGGGGCGCGGCCGGGTGGGCGAGGTCGCGCTCGGCCGACCCGGCGCCACACCCGGCGACGGTCAGCGCGAGGGCGCACACCAGTGCGGGCAGGGCGATGCGGGTGCTCATGGCCGGTTGTACCTCCCGACCTCGCGACGGACGCCGTCCACGGTCGCGGCGGCGGCGATCAGGGCCAGGACGCCCATGCCGACGCCGAGGCCGCCGAGCGCGTCGCGGCCCTGGCGGACCGAGCGGGCGAAGTCGCCCTGGTCCTCGGTGACCGCGGCGGCCAGCGCCTCGTCGATCCGGGTGAAGGCGGTGCGCGACGCGCCGTCGGCCTTGGTCACCTTGGCGACGGCCTGTTCGAACTGGCCGTTGCCGTAGAGCGTGATGACGTCGTCGTGGGCCTTCTTCCAGTCGGCGGCGGCGGCCCGCGCGGCCTTGACCTTGGCGAGCGTGCCGGCGTCGGAGCGGGTGACCCGCTCGGCGGTGGCCAGCATGCCGGTCACCGCGGGTCGGCCGTCGCGCGCGTCGACGCCGACGAGCCTGCCCCACACCTCGTTGAAGTCGGCCTCGTACTGGCCGTTGTCGCTGCCGCGCATGACCAGGGTCAGGCTCTCGTCGCCGTGTGCCTGCAGGGTCAGGAAGCGGGCCTGGGCCAGCGTCTCGACCGGTCCCCAGCCGTCGCTGCGGCTGCGGTCGAGGTGGTCGCGCGAGTCGCCGGAGGCCGCCCACAACCAGCCGATCGACACCAGGGTGGCCAGGCCCGCGATCAGCAGGCCGATGTTGATCCGGCGGTGGGTGCGCCGGGCGAAGAACCACAGCGCCCCGGCGCAGGCCGCGAGGGAGAGCAGAAGCAGCGACAGCGGTGTCCACGGGGTCGAGGTCGCGTCGCGGTGGTCGCCCGCGAGGCGCTTTTCGGCGATGTCGTGCAGGGCGGTGGCGGCGGGCAGGATCTTGGCCCGCATCACGTTCTTGGAGGCCGAGCGCAGGTAGGCGGCGCCGACGGTGTTGCCCTGCCGGGTCTCCGCCCGGGCCCGCTCGACCAGGCGCGCGTATTCGGGCAACTGCACGCCGATCACCGCGAGTTTGTCGGCCACCTCGCCGGAGGCGCCCGCGGCGGTGGCCTCGATCAGCTTGCGCGACGCGGTCTCGATCGCCTGCTGGTAGCGCTCGCGCACGTCCACCGATTCGACGCCGCCTTCGAGCAGTCCGGCCGCCGCCGTCGCGTCGGCGTCGGCGAGCGCCCGGTAGATGTCCTGGGTCTTGACCCCGAGTGGTTCGCTGCCGGTGGCCACCGCCTTGGCCGCGTCGGCGCGTTGGCCCACCGCCAGGACCGCGAACAGTCCGGCGAGCAGGCTGATCAGGACCAGGGCCACGCCCGTGACGAGCATCAGCCCCGGGGTGGTGTTGCCGACCCGAATCAGCCGGCCCGCGGATATCCGGCGGGGCCTGAACGCACGGGGAGAACGGCCCGCCGCCCGTGCGGGCGTCCCCGGACCCGGTGCTTGCGAAATCGGAACGGCTGCCGCCAACGCCTTGCCTCCCCCACTGTCGCGTGTGCCCCCTGCCGGTCGACCCGACACACCCTGCCGTCTTCGTCGAACGCCGAACATCGACCGCCGAGGTGCCCGGTGAACGCCGTCACCCAGAAGTTATCGCGAGCGTGTCACGGCTCCCGATGGTCTTCCCTCGTTCTCCCCACAAGACCCCTCAGGGCCAGGACACTACCGCTGCCGGCGGCCCACGTGAGCGCGAGACCGGTTCCGATCGGCCGGGCGGCCGGGCGGCGGATCAGCCCGCTGCCGGCGGTGCCGGCGGCGTGTGCGCGCGATGCCGGCGCCCCGAGTGACTCTGGGATCCATACACGGCGAGCCCCGTCGATCCGTCGACGAGCGCCCGCCGGACGAATGCGACGGATACCTACGGGGAGCAACCCATGACATACGCGATCGAGACCGAGGGCTTGGTCAAGCGGTACGGCGACACCACCGCGTTGGCCGGGATCGATCTGCGGTCCGAGGCGGGCACCGTGCTGGGCCTGCTCGGCCCCAACGGCGCGGGCAAGACCACGATGGTGCGGGCGCTGGCCACGTTGATCAAACCGGACGCCGGCATCGCCCGGGTCGGCGGGTTCGACACGGTGCGCCAGGCGCACGAGGTACGCCGGCTGATCGGGCTGACCGGGCAGTACGCGTCGGTGGACGAGGAGATGACCGGGTTCGAGAACCTGCTGCTGCTCGGCCGACTGCTCGACCTGCCCCGTGCCGAGGCGAAGGCGCGGGCGCGCGAACTGCTCGCCCGGTTCGACCTGACCGAGGCGGGCGGGCGCAGCCCCGACACGTATTCGGGCGGTATGCGGCGCCGCCTCGACCTGGCCGCCTCGCTGGTCGGGCGCCCGTCCTTCCTCTACCTGGACGAGCCGACCACCGGCCTGGACCCGCGCAGCCGCGGCGACGTGTGGCAGATGATCCGCGACCTGGTCCGCGACGAGGGCGTGACCGTGCTGCTGACCACGCAGTATCTGGACGAGGCCGATCACCTGGCGAACGACATCGTGGTGATCGACCACGGCCGGGTGATCGCGAGCGGCACCTCCGACGAGCTCAAGGCGCAGATCGGCGGCCGGAGCCTGGAGGTGCGCCCGGTCGACCCGAGTCGACTGCCCGACGTGGTCGAGCTGTTGCGCGAACTCGCCGGCCGGGAGCCGTTCGTGGAGCACGAGCGCGGTCAGGTCACCGTCGCGGTGAGCGACGAGGACGTGCTGCCGGTGGTGGTGCGTCGGCTCGACGAGGCGGGCATCCGGGTCAACGAGTTCACCCTGCAACTGCCCAGTCTGGACGAGGTGTTCCTGACCATCACCGGGCACCGCAGCCAGGACTCGGGCGAACAGGACGACGACGCGGACCCGAAGAGGAAGGCCGCGTGAACCGACTCCCGGACCGTTACGGCACACGTGTGATGCCGATGCTCGCCCTGCTCCTCACGATCGTCTCCCACCTGGCCCTCATCCCTGGAGCCTCCCGATGACCACGACCACCGTCCGCCCGGCCGACAAGAGCGCCGCCCCGCCTCCCGCCCACGGCACGCCCGGGGCACATCGCAACGACCCGAGCGCCGTGGTGCGGCACACGCTCACCCTCACCTGGCGCAGCCTGGTGAAGTTGAAGAAGCAGAGCGAGCAGCTGATCGATCTGACGCTGCAGCCGATCCTGTTCATCGTGATGTTCGTGTACCTGTTCGGCGGCGCGATCGAGGGCAGCACGCACGACTATCTGCAGTTCGTACTGCCCGGCATCATGGTGCAGACCGTGGTGTTCGCGTCGGTGGGCACCGGTGTCGGGTTGTGCACCGACATGTCCACGGGTGTGTTCGACCGGTTCCGCAGCCTGCCGATATCGCGTCTCGCGCCGCTCGCCGGCACCGTGCTCGGCGACGTGTTGCGCTTCTTCGTCGCCATCACGTCGGTGTTCGTGTTCGGCACCATCATCGGTTTCCGGTTCCAGACCAATGTGCTCGCGGTGGCGGCCGCGGTCGGTCTGGTCCTGGTTTTCGCGTTCGCGTTCTGCTGGGTCGTGGCGCTGCTCGGGGTGAGCATGAAGCAGCCGCGCACCGTGCAGGGCGTCTCGTTCCTGATGATGTTTCCGCTGACCTTCGGGTCGAACCTGTTCGCCAAGACCTCGACCATGCCGGGCTGGTTGCAGGCGTGGGTGAAGGTCAATCCGGTCACCGCGGTCACCAACGCCTCGCGCGGGCTGTTGACCGGGGGGCCGGTGGCGCACCACGCGATCGTGGCGCTGCTGTGGGCGCTGGGTCTGATGCTGGTGTTCATTCCGCTGACGGTGCGTCAGTACAACCGGCGGGCCTGACCTGCCGCTCCTGGCTCGACCACCCGTCGCCCGCCACCCACAGCGGTGGCGGCGCGACGGGCAGGTCGGCCGTCACCAGGGAGACCACCTCTTCCCGGGTCATCGCCGTGCCGATGGCCCGGGCCCGGTCGTACTCCTCCACGCTCATCCGCTCCAGGATCCGCCCGGCCACCCGGTCCGCGTCGACGTCGCCCAGATCGGGATGGCCGCGCACCACCTGCGCCCCGCCGAGCAGGATCGCGGCCTGCTCCGGATCGCCGCTGAGCAGCGCCAGCGCGGAGAATCCCTCGACGCAGCCCGCCAGGATCGGCATGTCCTGGCTCTCCAACGCGAACGGCAGCCCGGTCCGCAGGTCGGCGCGCGCCGCCGCCACGTCGCCTCGCGCACAGGCCACGTGCGCCCGGCCGACGTACAGGCTGCAGATGAACTGCGGCGGCAACTGCCGCAGTCGCGGCGCCGGCGGCAGCGCCGCGATGACCTCGTCGTAGCGTCCTCCCGCCTCGTCGAAGTCCCCGACGAAGCGGGCGAGTTCGGCCAGGCCCAGGGTGGTGCCCAGGCCGGTGGTGAGCGAGGCGCCGGGTGCGCCCGGCCGGCGCGAGATGTCCTCCATCACCTGCCGGGCGAGGGCGATGTGGCCGGCCCGCGCGTGAATCATCCCGCGACGCACCATCAGTTGCGGGATCTCGTCCTCGGCCTGGAGCGCGCCCAGCAGGCCCAGCGCCTCGTCCACGGCGGCCAGCGCCGCGTCGTAGTCGGCCATGTACATCAACAGTTCGGCCAGTCCCGAGATCGCCGAGGCCCGGCCCCAGCGGTCCCCGATCGCCGCGAACCGATCCCGGGCGTCGGTCAGGAAGGTCACCGCCTCCTTGGGGCTGCCCAGGTTGACCGCGAAGTGTCCGCGCATGAGCCGGGCCATGGCCTGGACCCACGGGTCGTCGATCTCGTCCGCGTCCTGCAACGCGGCCCGCAGAGCCGCCTGGTCGGTGCGGATGACGGACGCCAACAGCTCCATGAAGACCGGCAGTTCGGGCACCTCGTCGGGTTCGAGCCGACGGGTGATCAGCCGGGCCCCGGCGTAGGAGCGCAGCGCGTTGCCCCGCTCTCCCGCGGAGAAGGAGTGCAGCGCGTGGAAGGCGAGCGCGGCGGCCCGGCGGGCCCGCGGCACGGGGCCGGGCAGGGCGAGCGCCTCGTGGCCCCAGGAGTACGCCTCGGCGTGGGTGCCGCGCATCGCCCAGTACCAGGAGAGCGCGTCGACCAACCGGGTCGCCAGCCAGGCGTCGGCGTGGTCGACGGCGTAGCGCAGCAGGAGCGCGAGGTTGTCGTGCTCGGCGGTGATCCGGTTGATCGCCTCGATCTGTCCCGGGCCGCGCAGCCGGGCGCCGGCCGCCTCGACGTAGTCGATGAACCAGCGCGCGTGCCGCTCGGAGGTCGCCTCGGCCTCGCCCGCCTCGGCCAGTTTCTCGCTCGCGTACGCCTGGATGGTCTCCAGGAGCCGGTAGCGGGTCTCGGTGCTGCCGATCACGTCCACCAGCGACTTGTCCACCAGTCCGGCGAGCAGGTCGAGTACGTCGGCGGGGTCGAAGTCGTCGCCGGGCAGCACCGCCTCGGCGGCCTCCAGGGTGGTGCCGCCGGCGAACACCGACAACCGGCGCAGCGCGGTGCGTTCGCGCTCCTCCAGCAGATCCCAGCTCCACTCGACCACCGCGCGCAGCGTCTGGTGGCGGGGCAGCGCGGTACGGCTGCCGCCGGTGAGCAGCCGGAAGCGGTCGTCGAGGCGATGCGCGATCTGCGCGGGGGTGAGCGAGCGGGTGCGGGCGGCGGCCAGTTCGATGGCCAGCGGCTGGCCGTCGAGCCGGCGGCAGATCTCGCCGACCGCGCCGATCGTGTCGGCGTCGACGGCCAGACCCGGCCGCACCGCGCGGGCCCGGTCGGCGAACAGCCGCACCGAGGCGTAGCCCAGCGCGTCGGCGGCGTCGACGCCGACCGGCGGCAGGGCCAGCGGGCCCAGCGGATACAACATCTCGCCGTCGATGCCCAGCGGCTCGCGGCTGGTGGTGAGGATGCGCAGCGACGGCGCGCGGGCGAGCAGTCGGCCGGCGAAGCTCGCGGCGGCGGCGATCAGGTGCTCGCAGTTGTCCAGGATCAACAGACTGGGCGGGCCGGTGAACGCGTCGACGATCCGGTCGACCAAATCGCGCGCACCGGCCAGATGCGGGTCGAGCAGGCCCACCTCGCGGCGGCCCAGCGCCCCCAGGACCGCCTGCGGTACATCCAACGGGTCGAGTACGGGGGCGAGTTCGACGAACCAGATGCCGCCGTCCACGCCCACGCCGCGGGTCGCGATCCGGCTGCCGGCCTCGGTGCTCAGTCGGGTCTTGCCCGCGCCGCCGGGGCCGACGACGGTGACCAGGCGCGATTGGCCGAGGAGCCGGTCGACCCGATCCACCTCGTCCTCGCGGCCGACGAAGGTGGTCAGCCGGGCGGGCAGATTGCCCGGGGCCGGGCGGACGGCGACCGGCGGGGCGGGCGCGGGCGACCCGGAGGCGGCGGGCGCGGGCGCCGGCGCGGGCCGCGAATCGCCACCACGCAGCACGGCCAGGTACGCGGCCTCCAGATCGGGCGAGGGATCGATGCCGAGCTCGTCCGCCAGCCGCTCGCGCAGGTCCTGATACAGCGTCAGCGCGTCCGCCCGGCGGCCCTCCTCGTGCAGCGTGCGGATCAGCAGGCCGTACAGCCGCTCGCGCAGCGGATGCTCGCGGGTGAGCTGCTCCAACTCGGCGGCCAACCCCTGGCTGCGGCCCAGGATCAGCTGCGCCTGGACCCGGTCCTCGATCGCGCCCAACCGCTGCTCGGCCAGCCGCGCCGCGGGCCCCAGCGCGAAGCCCGCGTCGGCGGCGTCCACCAGGGCCGGGCCGCGCCACATCGCGAGCGCGCGCGTGAGCGTCTCGGCCGCGCCGGCCGGGTCGCGCTCGTCGAGTTGCCGGCGTCCTCGCACCGCCAGCTCGGCGAACACGTGCGCGTCCAGGTCGTCGGGGCGGATGTCGAGCCGATAGCCGGCCGGCCCCGAGTCGAGCCCGACGGGCAGTTGCCGGCGCAGTCGGGAGATCAGCGACTGCAACGCGTTTCCCGCACCGGAAGGGGGGTCCTCACCCCACACGGCCGTGATCAACCGGTCGGCGGAGACCGGTCTGCCGGGGTCGAGGGACAGGCGGATCAGCAGCGCGCGCAGGCGCGCGCCGCCGATCGTCACGGATCGACCGTCGTCGTCCCACGCCTGGAGCGGGCCAAGCACCGAGATGTACACCCCACCACTCTTCCACCCCGACGGGTCGCCCGGGGGTGTCGGCCGGCGGCGCGCGGAGCGCGGTGGGGGTCGGCGACGGGGAGTTGCGCATTGGGAGCGCCCCGGGGCACGGGAACCCGGGACGATCATCTGGAGAATTCACTCGTTCGTGGGATTAATTCCCACTCGTGGGAGTGAGCGCCCCGAACAAATCAACCGTTCGGTATCGGATCGGATCCGACTCAGGCGCCGATACGACCGATAAACGTTTGCCACGCACCGGATTCCAGTTCGAGGACCGGACCGGCGGCAACTTTCGAGTCGCGCACCAGGACGGCGTTGGTGTCGGGGGCCGTCTCGACGCAATTGCTGGTGGCCCCGCTGTAGGTGCTGCGCCGCCAGGCGTGGCCGGTCGCAACCTCGTGACCTGCGATTTTCCCACCGGAGTGGGAATCGATCGCAGCCTCTTGGGAAACGGACGGGAAATGCGATCCCTGCTTTGTGTTGCTCAAGACAATTCCTTTGCTGTGAGCTCGATCATGGACAAGGATTCACCGTACGACAGTGCGGTCGCGCGGATGTCCTCAAACATCCGCTCATAGACACTGACGTGTTCGGGCTCCTCGAGATAGAGGCTACTCGTATGCGTGTCGAGGACGACGACATCCAGATCGGAAAGTTCGGGGAATCCGATGATCGCGAATGAACCCTCGATCGCGGGGTGTGCGCCGGCGGCGAACGGAAGGATCTGCAACCGCACGTGCGGCCGGGCCGCGGCGGCCATCAGATGCTCCAGTTGGGCCCGCATCGTCTCCCGCCCGCCCACCACCGTGCGCAGCACCGACTCGGAGATCACCACGCTGAGCCGAAACGTCGCCTCGCCCTGCGCGCCGACCCGGTCGAGCACCGCCTGCCGCTCCTGACGCACCCGCACCAGCATGTCCACCTCCTCGGCCGGCATGTCGTCGCGGACCGCCGCGATCACCGCCCGCACGTAGTCGGGCGTCTGCAACAGGCCCGGAATGAGCGAGAGTTCAAAGCCACGCATACCCGAAGACTCGGCCTCCAGGCTGAGCAACTCGGCGTAGGAGCTGGGCAGGATCGACGAATAGCTGTGCCACCAGCCGCGCTTCTTGGCCTCGCGGGCCAGGGTGAGCAACGAATCCCGCTCCCGCTCGTCCGCGACCTCGTACAGGTCGAGGAGGATTCGCAGGTCCACCGGTCGTACCCCGCTGCGCCCCAACTCGATCCGACTGACCTTGGAATCCGAGCACTCCAGACGTACGGCGACGTCTTCGAGGCTCAGGCCGCGCGCTTCGCGCAACCGGCGCAGCTCGGTCCCGAGTCTGCGCTGCCGAACGGTCGGATTGGGCGCCATGGCCACGCCGCACCTCCATGTACACGCTGTTGACGCACCGAAGCGGAACGTCGGCGCGTCCGATCGGGGGACAGTGTGCCCTACTGGGCGTGGAAGTGTGGTTACTACCGGAATCTTCCCGTGCATCCAAGAGTGGGAGTTGCACACTCGTTGTCGGCCGGGCACGCTCCATGCCGGTCATGACTTACTGTTGTCCACGGGTCGCTCTGGGTGCATGTTCCGGATCGTGCGACCCCCTGCCGCACGTCCGGAGGTCGACATGCCGGTGATGGCGGAGGACGTCCGTCACTATTGCGTTCAGCTGGCCGCCTCGGCACCGGCGGTGGGCCGTGCCCGCCGGACCACCGGCAAGGTCCTGCACGACTGGGGCCTGGCCGAATTGGTCGACGTGGCAGAGGTGTTGCTGACCGAACTGCTGACCAACGTGCTCGTGCACGTCGGTCCCGGCGCCTGGCACGCGCTCACCCTGCTGCACGACGGCGACCTGCTGCGGGTCGAGGTGCGCGACTCGTCGCCGCGCATGCCGATCGCCCGGGTCGGCGCCTGGGACGAGGAGTCGGGCCGGGGACTGCGGATGATCGACGGCCTGGCGCACGCGTGGGGCGCCGACCGGCTCCCGCCGGGGAAGGTGGTGTGGTTCACCCTGCCCGACGCGCCATAGCCGCGCACCGGCCCGGACCCGCTCAGCGGGCGGTCGATCCGGCGACCGCGAGCAGGCACTCCTCGGCGAAGGTCAACACCCGCAGGTGATAGGCGCGCGCGGCGTGGTGGAGGCTGATGTTGTGTCCCACGCCGCGCTGGGTGTACGTCTCCACCGTGCGCGCCCGGCGCAGCGACTCCCGTGCCAGAGCCGGTACTTCGGGTCCCGACGGGTGGGACCGCTCGAACTCGGCGACGGTCCAGTGCACCGCCGGCGTCACCCTCGCGAGCACGTCCGGCAGCGTGTTCGGGCTCTCCCGCACATCCACGAACTCGGCCATCGGCACCGGCGCCACCACCCGACCCGCCCGGGTCAACAGCGCGGGATCGTAGGATCCCGGCGGCCCGAAGAAGGCGTCCGGGGCGGCGCCTCCGGTCGAAGGGACGAAGTCGCCCTCTGTGGGGACGGCGGCGAACTCGGCGAGCCGGGCCGGGGTGTACCGCAGCGGCACGCCCGCGACGGCCAGGCCGAGCAGATCGTGGCCACGCTTGTCGGCGCCCATGCGCAGCGCCAGGACCGCGCCCATCGAGTGCGCGACGACGAACACGGGCAGGCGCGCGGGCGCGGCGGGGTCGTCGGCCGACGGGTCGGGGTCGCCGCCGGGGACGTCTCCGGGATCCGGCGCCGTGTCGAGCGCCCCCGTCGTCAGCTCCTCGACGAGGGCGAACAGGGCGTCCGCCTGCGCGTCGAGTCCCTGACGGGCCCGGTCCAGCCCCGCGGACGCGCCGTACCCGGGGCGGTCGATCGCCAGCACGGTCCAGCCGAGCGCCGCGCCGAGCAGCAGGAGCGAGCCGTCGGGGGCGTCGTCGCGATGCCAATAGGCGGCGCGGGAGCCGCCGCCGTGGATCGCCAGGAGCAACCCGCGCGGGCGGACGCCGGCCTCGGGTCGGGCGAGCAGACCCGACAGGGTCGTACCCGCGATGTCATAGCCAACGTTCTCGACCCGGCCGGGCATGGTGCTGACCTCCACGTGCGATTGCCCCCCGATGACACCACATCGCCTCGCCGGACATTGACGGGGTATCACCCCCGACCAACAATGTAACGGTGTAACAGAGACGAGGTCGGAGCACGGACGCCCACCCGTCGCGGATATTCACCCCTACGGGACAACGGAGTCACCCTTGAAGCACCAGGACGTGGTCGCCACCGGGCGGCGCATCATCGAGCACATCACCCACCGCACGCTCGACCTCGGCGCGGCCCCCGTCGTCCTGGACGGCTCGGCCTTCACCGATCCGGTCCGACACGCCCGCGAGCGTGAGGTGTTGTTCCGACGCACGCCGCAGGTGATCGGGTGGGCGGGCGAGGTCGCCGAACCGGGCGACTTCATCGCGCGCGACGTGGACGGCGTGCCGGTCCTGGTCACCCGCGACCGGGACGGCGAGCTGCACGCGTTCCTGGACGCGTGCACCCACCGGGGGATGCGGGTCAGCCGGGACACGCCCGAAACGGAGGGGCTGTCCGGGACCGGGTGCGGCAGCGCGCAGCGGTTCCGCTGCGGCTACCACGGGTGGACGTTCGGCAACGGCGGCGAACTCACCGGCCTGCCATCGCGTCCGCAGTTCCCCGGCATCGACCCGAAGCGGTTCGGGCTGCGCCGGCTCCCGGTCGCGCTGTCCGCGGGCCTGGTCGTGGTCGGCCTGCGGCCGGAGGTCGAGGTGACCGGCGCGCTGGACGAACTGGCCGACGCCTACGCCGGTTTCCCCTACGACCGGACCCGGGCGGTGGTGAGCGAGCGGTTCGAACTCGACTGCAACTGGAAGCTCACCGTCGACGTCAACGTCGAGGCCTACCACGTACCGTTCCTGCACACCGCGACCATCGACGGCATCGTGCTCAACCACGGCATCGTCGACACGTGGGGACCGCACACCCGCTTCGCGGTGCCGATCGTCGGCTTCGAGCAGCTGGCCGAGGTGCCCGAGGAGTCCTGGCCCGCGCGGTTGCCGATGGTCAACGTGCAGACCGTGCTGCCCTCGACCGTGCTGATCGAGAGCCCGCTGAGCACCACGATGTTGCGGATCTACCCGGGCGATCGGCCGAACCGGTCGGTCGTGCACATGACCGAGGGCACCTGGGAGCCGCTCGGCGAGCAGAGCATCGCCACCGCCAGGGCCAACCACGAGACCAACAAGCGGGTGCTGGTCACCGAGGACTTCCCGGGGGCCGAGTCCTGCCAGCGCGGGTTCGACGGGGGGCTGCCGACGATGGTCGTGGGCATGGGCGAGTCGGCGGTGGCGCACTGGCACCGGGTGTGGGACGACACGCTCGCCACGGCCGGGGACTGACGGCTCGGGACGGGACGGGACGGGCGGGGCGGCCGGCAGAGCACCGGACGCGGCGGCGGACGGAGCGGACGGGGCAGCGGGCGGGACTCCGGGCGCCGTCGGGTTATGATCGTCTCGCTCGCGAAACGCTGTGCGGTTCGCGAAGGAGGCGCCTTTGGCCGGGCGCCTCCTTTTCTTTTGCCCGAATACCGCCTCTTCGCCCGAATCCCGCGCCGGTCCGAGCCCGCGCGGCGGGTGTGCGCGGCGCGGGCGCACGAACCGTTTCCGGATCGTTTTTCCCCGCTCTACCCGTGCCGTGCCGCAGGTCCTACTCTGCTCTCCAGCAAGCACGTCGACGGGTCCCGAAGGGGCGTGGGCGATGCCCGGGGTGCGCACGCTCGAAGAAGTGCTCGACCACGACGGCCCGCTCGCCGAGGGGCCGTTACGCGAGGTCGCGGCGGGTATCGCCGATGCGTTGGCCCGGGTGCACGCGATCGGCCTCGTGCACGGCCGGCTCGGTGCGGACCAGGTCCTACTCACCCCGTACGGCCCGCGCGTGACCGGGTTCGCCGGCCGCGCCGACACGGACGACGGCGGCGATCCGTCGGAGGACGTGTACGCCTTCGGAACCCTGATCACCCTGGCCGGCGGCGGGGCGTCCTCCGGCGAACTCGGCCCGCTGCTGCGCCGCTGCCTCGACCCCGATCCCGGGCGGCGCCCGACGGCGGTCGACGTGGACCGGGTGCTCACCCCGAGGCCGGCCGTGCTGACGGTACCCGCCGGGGTGGACGACAGCGCCGACGTACCGCAGGAGGCCCGCGCGCAGGAGCCGCCGACCGGGCGCGGGCTGACCCGTCGGCGCCTGCTCGTCGGCGGCGGCTTCGCGCTCACCGCGGCCACCGTGACCTCCGCCGGCGTCGCCTTCGCGCGCTATGCCGGGGGCGGTGGCTCGCGCCCCAGGATGCGGTGGCGGCGTTCGGTGGAGGGTCGGGTGACCACCCTTCAGGTTTTCGACAACGTCGCCTACTGCACCACGACGGACAACGTGGTGATGGCCGTTGGCACCGAGACCGGGGTCGCGCTGTGGACGGCGCGGACCGAGTCGATGGTCTGGTCCCAGCCGGTGGTCTCCGGCACCGCGATGTTCCTGGCCTGCGTGGCCGGACAGGTCACCGCGCTCGATCCGAGCACCGGCGAGCGGCTGTGGCAGCAGCACGCGGGCGACCAGATCCTCGGCGCGCCGGTGCTGTACGGCTCGTCCCTGGTGGTCGGCACCCGGGACGACCGGGTGGTGGGCATCGACATGACGCAGGGCGGGCAGAGTTGGCAGTGGAGCGAGGGCACACCACACGGCGGGGTGATGCCGGCCGTCTCGGAGACCGGCGGCGACTTCCTGTACCTGACCCACAGCGACGGTACGGTCGGCGCGATCCGCGACGATCGCCGGGAGCCGAGGTGGTCGACCCGGCTCGACTCGCCGATCGCCCGCCCGGCGCGCGCGATGGGCGATCTGGTCTTTGTGGTGTCGGGTTTCACGCTGGTGGCGCTCAGCGGGTCGACCGGCGAGGTGCGGTGGCGTTTCCAGGGCGCCCCGGATATGACCGTCCCGGTGGTGACCGAGAATCTCGTCTACACCACCGATGTCGGCGCGCTGTACGCGCTCGACGCGCGTACCGGCCGGGAGCGCTGGCGGCAGCCCACCGGCGCGCGGGTGCCCAGTCCGGTGGCCCTGGTGAACGGGACCGCCTATGCCGGCGGCACCGACACGCTGTACGCGTTCGACCCGGTCACCGGCGGGCGGCACTGGCGGCACGGGCTGCCGACCTACCTGACCGCCGCCCCGGCGGGGGCCGGCAAGGTGCTGCTCCTGGGTACGGCCGGGTCCGAACTGGTCGCGCTGGAGACCTGATCGGTCCGGGTCGCGGCGGCGAGCGCGGCGTGGGCGGCCGGCACGTCGGCCGCGGTCACCGTGATCAGCCGGCCGCCGCCCGCCAACGCGCACACCGCGCGTCCGGGGGCGCTCGACGCCGGTTCGGCCGGGGCGGGCAGGGTCAGCCGGGTGCCCACCACGGTCCCGCCGGCGGTGCCGGCCGGTCCCCGCCACCCCGGCGGCGCGGCGGGGCCGTATGCGCTCCGCTGCCGCAGCACCGGCCGGCCGGCCACCACCGCGTCCCAGCGCGAGAGCACGTCGCCGCAGGGTTCGCCGGCCCGGCCCAGGATCAGCGTCTCCTGGGCGAACAGACGTGCGTCCTCGGCGAGTTCGGCGTGCACGACGGTGTGGAACGTGGCCCGCGCGGCGACCACGACCGGCTCGGGCGACCAGTCGAGGACGGCGCCGGCGGCGATCACCAGGTCGACCCGCTGCCGGGCCGGGGTGCCGTCGCCGATCAGCACCACCGCGGCGGCGGCGGTCCGGATCCGCAGCCGGGCGCCCGGCCCCACCTCGACCCGCACCGCCAGGTCGTCGCCGCCGATCGGGCCGGCCGCGCCGCCGACGAGGACCACCTCGGGGATCGGCCCGGGTACGGACACCTCGCGCGGCGCCAACGGCACCTGTCCGCGCAGTCGGGTCACCACCGAGCGGCCGTGCCGAACCTGCGCGCGGATCAGGGCGGTCGCCCTCACCCGCCGACCGTGGCCGGGCGCGCCGCGGGGACGGGGGTGCCCGCCCGCCAGGCGGCGATCTGGTCGAGCACCCACGCGGCGACCACGTCCGCGTCCGGGGTCTCGCGCAGGGACAGGAAGGCCACCGGGGTGCCGGGGCGCATCCGGGCGGCGTCCCGGTCCATCACCGCCAGGTCGGCGCCGATCTGCGGGGCGATGTCCGTCTTGTTGATCACCAGGAGGTCGGAACGGCTCACGCCGGGGCCGCCCTTGCGCGGGACCTTGTCGCCGCCGGACACGTCGATGACGAACATCTGCACGTCGGCCAGTCCCCGGCTGAACGTCATGGTCAGGTTGTCCCCGCCGGATTCGATCAGCACCAGGTCCAGGTCCGGATGCGCCGCCTCCAGGTCCTCGACCGCGTCCAGGTTGCCGCTGATGTCGTCGCGTACCGCGGTGTGCGGGCAACAGCCGGTCTGTACCGCGGCGATCCGGTCCGCCGCCAACACCCCGGCCGCGCGCAGGAAGTCGGCGTCCTCGGTGGTGTAGATGTCGTTGGTGACGACGGCGAGCGAGAACCGCCCCGCGAGGACTCGGCACAGCGCGGCGACCAGCGCCGTCTTGCCGGATCCCACGGGACCGCCGACGCCGATCCGCAACGCGCGCGTGCCGGGCGCCGCGGGCTCGGGGTGTGCCGGGTGTGTCGGGTGCGCCGACGGCCCGCCGTTGCCGGGTGTGTGGTCAAGATGCAAAGTGGACGACCTCCTCCTGGACGTGCAGTTCGTGGCAGACGTCCAGGCCCACCGCGGACCAGCAGGGCAGCCGGTCCCAGTCGCCGTCGGCGGAGACGGTACGGGCGGCGTCGGCGGCCTCCTCCGCCACCTGGTCGCAGTGCCCGGCCATCTCGGCGAGCACCACGGTGACCGAGATCGGGTCGAGGGAGAGCAGTTTCACCGCGGCGGAGGCGGGCCCGTTGACCACGTTGGTGGCGGCCAGCACGGCCGCCTCGCGCGCGTCCAACCGGGCCCGGGTGGCCGCGGCGCCGAGCACGATCGCATGGTGCGGGGACACCCCGAGCGCGGTCCACGGCTCGGTGGGCCAGGCGGCCTTGACCACCCGGCGCAACGACCGGCCCTGTGCGCGCGAGGCGGCCCGGGCGGGCGCCGACGCGGTCCTGGCGTCGAGTTCGGCGTCGAGTTCGGCCCAGGGCCCGTGTTCGGGCAGTGTGTAGGGGCCGGCGGTCAGCGCGGCGACGGCGGCGAAGGCCGCCTGTACCGCGCCGGTGGAATAAAGCTTGCCGAGCAGGAACTCGGTGAGCGTGTCGAGGTCGTGCACCTCGCCGCGCAGGACCGCGTTCTCCAGACCGCCGGAGTGCGCGTAGCCGCCGGCGGGCAACCGTGAGTCCCCGAGCAGGAGCAGTCCAGCACCCATCAGTACCACCTCTTACTGGTCGTAACGTGTCGATGTCGGTCCCGGCCGGTCACCGCAGTCACAGTTCTCTCCCCTGACGGTGAGTCAGCTTTCCCTGACCCTCCGTCAAGAAGCAAGCATGTGCAATCAGAAAAGGAAATAACGTTGGGCCATCGGCAGGGTTCCGGCCGGCGCGGCGACCACCTTCTCGCCGTCAACCCGGACGGAGAACGTCTCGGGATCCACCTCGATGCGCGGCATGGCGTCATTGAGCGGCATGGCCGACTTGCCCCGACCCCGCACGTCGCCGGTGGGCACGAGTCGACGATCGAGGTCCAGCCGCCCCGCGAGCCCGTCCTCCAGAGCCGCCGGCGCCACGAAGTGCACCGAAGTGGCCGCCGCGGTGCGCGCCGTAGCGCCGAACATCGGCCTGGGCAGCACGGGTTGCGGGGTCGGGATCGACGCGTTCGCGTCGCCCATCGCGGCCCACGCGATCGCCCCGCCCTTGACCACCAGATGCGGTCGCACACCGAAGAATCTCGGGTCCCACAACACCAGGTCGGCGAGCTTGCCGACGGCCACCGAGCCGACCTCGTCGTCGAGGCCGTGGGCGACCGCCGGGCAGATCGTGTACTTGGCCACATACCGCCGGGCCCGCAGATTGTCCGCGGCCCCGTCGCCGGGCAGCGAACCGCGCCGGACCTTGTTCACGTGCGCGGTCTGCCAGGTGCGCAGCACGGTCTCGCCGACCCGGCCCATCGCCTGGCTGTCCGAGCCGATCATGGAGATGGCGCCGAGGTCGTGCAGCACGTCCTCGGCGGCGATGGTCGAGGGGCGGATCCGCGATTCGGCGAACGCCAGGTCCTCGGCGACGGCCGGGTTCAGGTGGTGGCAGACCATCAGCATGTCGAGGTGCTCCTCGACCGTGTTGACGGTGTGCGGCCGGGTCGGATTGGTGGACGAGGGCAGGATGTTGGGCAGTCCGGCCACGGTGATGATGTCGGGCGCGTGTCCGCCCCCGGCGCCCTCGGTGTGGTAGGCGTGGATGGTGCGCCCGCCGATCGCGGCCAGCGTGCCCTCCACGAAGCCGGTCTCGTTGAGCGTGTCGCTGTGCAGCGCCACCTGGATGCCGGCCGCGTCCGCCACGCGCAGCGCGGCGTCGATCACGGCCGGGGTCGAGCCCCAGTCCTCATGCAGCTTGAGCCCGCCCGCGCCGGACCGGATCTGCTCCCACAGGGCCTCCTCGGACACGGTGTTGCCCTTGCCGAGAAGCACGAAGTTGATCGGTACGCCGTCCAACGCCTCCAGCATCCGGGCCAGATGCCACGCACCGGGCGTGACGGTGGTCGCCTTGGACCCCTCGGCAGGACCGGTCCCACCGGCGACCATGGTGGTCACCCCGGCGGACAACGCCTCGGGAAACTGCGTCGGCGAGATCAGATGCACGTGGCAGTCCACGGCCCCGGCGGTCAGGATGCGCCCGTTGCCCGCGATGATCTCGGTGGACGGCCCGATCACCAGGTCGGGATGCACCCCGTCCATCGTGTCGGGGTTGCCGGCCTTCCCGATCCCACACACCCGGCCGTCCCGGATCCCGACGTCGGCCTTGACGACGCCCCAGTGATCCAGGATCACCGCCCCGGTGATCACGGTATCGGGAGCCCCCTCGGCCCGAGTCCGAAGCGACTGCCCCATCGACTCCCGAATCACCTTCCCTCCACCGAAGATCACCTCGTCCCCGGCAGCCCCCAGCGGCCGAGTCAAATCCTCGGTCACCTCCACAAGCAACTCGGTATCGGCCAGCCGAATGCGATCCCCGGTGGTAGGCCCATACAAAAGCGCATACCGATGCCGATCGACGGTCGTCACCGAGAGCCCTCCTCGGGAACAGCCACTCCCGAAGCCGCACCCGGCACCGCTTCACCGGGCAACTCGTCGAGAACCCCGCCCCGTCCGACCCGAAGCCCGGGCACCACCCGAGCCCCCGCGAGCGGCACCAACTCCACCTCGCGCCCGACCCCCGGCTCGAACCGCACCGCGGTCCCGGCCGGCACATGCAGCCGATGCCCCCAGGCCGCGTCCCGATCGAACTCCAACGCATCGTTGGCCGCCGGAAAATGCAGATGCGACCCCACCTGCACGGGCCGATCCCCGGTGTTCAACACCATCACCGTCACCACAGCCCGCCCGGGATTGAGCACAATCTCCCCCGAGCCCAACAAAACTTCCCCAGGCACCACAGCAGCCAACGACCGCCGAGCCCGCCCCCCACTCACGGAATCGGCCGATGCACGGTGACCAGTTTCGTCCCATCCGGAAAGGTCGCCTCCACCTGCACCTCGGCCACCAACTCCGGGACGCCGTCCATCACATCGTCCCGCCCAAGCACATGCCGCCCGGCCTCCTGAAGGTCCGCCACCGACCGCCCATCCCGAGCCCCTTCAAGCAAGAACGAAGCCAACACCGCAGTAGCCTCAGGATGATTGAGCCGCAGCCCTCGGGCTCTCCGCCGCTGCGCAAGCTCAGCCGCATACGACACCATCAACCGCTCCTGCTCATGCGGCGTCAACAACACGCGGCACCCCTCCCGACCATCCGAACCGACTCGTTGCCCTCGCAAGCCTGGCGGCCTCGTGTTACCCAGTGAAACAATCAATGTTAACGCCACGTGTCCAACTGCTCACGCACTTGGCATGGGTCGCACCGTCTTCGCTACGGCAACAGACCGGCTGTCGCCAAGGTACGCAGCAGCCCCGCCAGGTACCGACTCCTGGCGGGGCTCCCATGTCCTCTTACTATTCGATCGGGATGGATTCCGGTTTCCCGCGGGCACATCTCCCGACGTGAGATTTTTTCGGGACCCCGGCCAACCGACTCCTCACCTTCTAAAAAGGCGGCTCGTCAACCGATTCCCAATTTTCCTGCGAATCATGAACTTTCCCGTACTCCCCGGAGGGGAGCTGATCAGTATACGATTCAATCAATATCCGCCCCTGCCCCCAGGCATTCAATGCCTCGGAAGCCAAACGTCTACGCAACTCACTGGAGCTTTGCGCCAGAATGTTCTCCACCAAAGGAGTCAATCCCCTGCGATGCATCGCCAATGCTGGGGACTCCAAGAATCGAACGGCGGCAACAAGGGCCACCTCCACTACTCTCGAATCAGAGTCATCAAAGTAGGAAGCAACACTTGGAAAAGCTTCCGGATAAACGCTCCTCATACCTATGAAATCGGGGAACGGCTCGGTTGGTGAATATTTGCCCCATTCTCGAATGCGCTGCTCCTGGCCAACGCTGACATCAAAAGCCACGTTGGCCAGCCATTTAAGAAGTTTGCCTCGGAGTGGGAATTTTCCCTCTTCCCACGGAGGGGCAAGTGCGGCTCGACTTGGCCGGTCACCCAAAAGCGCGGCAACATACCTGAAAGCTGGCACGGTTGCAGAATACACCACCCCATCGTTGAGGAGAGTGTTGTCAAGGTGATCGAGTGAACTCACTACCGCCGAAAAGTCACCCGATGCCAAGTCTCGAAGCTTGGCCGGAGTATCCGGGAAGGCCACGCCGTCAGCATTTTCGAGATCAGCCCAATCGGTGAGATCGATGATCGCATATGGATTCAAGTTATCGCCGTTCACATTTATAACGCCACCATAGTGGCCCACTGGAGAGCAGCCAAGGCGCGGCCATAGGGGCCGCGCCTTGGCAAATCCTCAGAAGGATACCTCACTGAAAACTTGGCCGCGCTGAGATCGAACCCCTAGCGATGAGTTCGCCGGCAGCATTCCCCTCACGTTCGACTTGCAGAATCCGCACGGCCCGCCAGGCTTTGAAACCATCAGCCGACCAACCAACCCCCCGGATCCCGACTGTTTAGCCAGAATCCTCATGATAGTGGCAGCCTGAACCTCGACATGCGAACCGAAAAACTTACCGCCGCCCGGTTTCGCCGCAGCAGGCATCTCGTCCATGTTGGCTTTGATCAAGGGATGGAGCCTATCGGAAGATAGGTCGAACAACTCCCTGTGTCCCTTAATCCAGAGGTACCCGCCGGTGGCTTCGTCCGGCCGACTGGAACGTGCGGCGCTCTCCGAAGCTCTGGCATGCGCCCGTTCATCCCGAGTGCAGTTGTGAACGAGTGCCGAAGCCCCGCCGGCCACCACATAGTACGTATGCAGCTTCGATACCGTCAGATTACGGACGCTTTGACTTTCCGTCCATGACTTGACCGAAACAGCCTGCACCCAAGTACCGGCGGATGTCCGCAGCCAAGCGCCAGGCACAATTTGATCGGCGCGTGTCCACTCTCGCGCCTCGGGCAACCAGAACGGATGACCATCGGTCGCGGTGATTTTTTCTGTCACCGACCCGGCGCTTCCGTCCGTGTCGACGGTAATCTCAACGAGGTTCTTGACTCCCTCGCCCTTGATCAGCGCCACGACAGTCTCTTCGCCGCTGCGCCCCGACTCGGGATCGTCTGCCAAGACCGTGTCACCGAGTCGAATGTCTTCGATTGGCTTTGCCGAACCATCCGCCATCAAGACTCCGGTACCCGGGACGAAACTGTTCGCCGTGCAGGAGTCATTCTTGGCGGGCTTCTCCGCCGCCTTCTTGTTTTCGGTCGACTTCGAGGCCTTGCCGTCGCCGTCCGAACTCTTGGCCTTGGTAGACGACTCCTTGCCCTGTTTCGCCGCAGACGCCGCTGCCTCGTCAGCCTTCTGGGCCGCCGCTGCGGCTTCCTCCTGGGCCTTCTTGGCTGCGGCGGCCTCCTCCTCGAGTTTTCGGGCTGCCGCTGCTGCCGCTTCCTGTTCTCGTTGCCATGCCGCCAGGTCTTCGGCGTACTTGGCCATTGCCTGCTGGTAGCGCTCGGCCCTCGCGATGATGTCGAGGGCGCGTTGCACGACGCCGGCCCACTTCTTCATGGCGTCGTAGGCGCGCTTCAGGCCCTTGGCTATTCGCTTGGCCGCGCCGCCGCCGCCGAAGAAGGAGAACGCCGCGTCCGCCGCGATGCCCGCGCAGGCCCAGCCGTCGCCGCCGACGCAGTCGCGGATGTCGTTGTAGCCGGATGCGTCCTTGAGGGCCGACATCGCGGCTTCCATCGCGACGTCGATCAGGCTGCGGCCCTTGGCCCAGTGCGCCCAGGCCAACTCGGCGTCCGAGAAGTCCTTGATCGGCATCACCGGCATGCTGATGGCCAGACCCGACGGGTCGCTGAACGTCACCGGAGAGTTGGCCGCGTACACGTACGCGTTCATCTGCTTCGGTTCGCTGTAGTCGATCACCGGGTCGACGGACAGAAACCGGCCTACCGCCGGGTCGTATTCACGTGCGCCGAGATGGACGAGCCCTGTGGACTCGTCGTTCGTCCCGCCCACGAAACCCTGGTTACCGGGCCAGATCGACGGCTTGACCCCGCGAACATCACCGAATGGGGTGAACTTTCGACGCGTCACCTCCTGGGTGTCCGCGTCCACCGCCGTGTTCGCGGTGCCGTTCTGGTCGGCCATCAGGTACGAACGTTTGGTCTGACCGTTCTCCACCGTCTTGACCAGCGTCGGCCCGGCCGGGTGCGCGTAATAACGCGTGCCCTTGACGATGTTGCCTGCCGGGTCGAGTTGGACCTCGGTTCCCGGGAGATACAACGTGGTGCCCGACGGGTCACGCTTGATCAGCCGCTCGCCGCCCGCGTCGTACAGGAACGACGTGACCTTCGTACCCTCGGTGACCTTCGAGACATGACCCTCGACGTCCCATTCCAGATTCTGCGTATCCCCCTGGATGGTCCGCGTTGCCGTGTTGCCCGCCGCGTCGTAGGAATACGACTCGGTCCGGCTTCCGCCTGGGCCCGTCGTGTCGACCTTCTTCAGGTAGTTGGCGCCCGCCGTGCCCGGAGTGCCGTACGTGTAGGCCCGGTTGACGTCCTGGCCCGCCGCGCCCGCCGGGTCGTGCTTCGTCTCCGTCTTGCGGTTGCCCGCGGCGTCGAAGCTGTAGGACGACCAGTACGCGTCGGGGCCGCCCACGCTCGGCCGGCCGCCGTTCGGGCCGACCTGGCCCGGCTTCGTGGCGCAGTCGTCCGTGGCCGACCACGCGTCCGTCATCCGGCGCATGTAGTCGTACACGAAGCACTGGGTGTCCGTCGTCGACGGCGTCGGGTTCGGCCCGAACGCGTCCGTGATCCTGGTGATGTTGCCGACCGTGTCGTACTCGGTCCGCGCGTCGTTGATCCGCGACGGCGAGGTCTCCCGGTCGTTCACGGTGCGTGTCGGCCGCCGCGTCTGCTCGTCGTACTCGTACGTCGACCACACCTGCTTCGGCGCCGGACCGGCATGCGTCCGCAGCACGTCGCCCAGCGGCGAATAGTCCACCCGGTCGACGAACGTGTCCCCGTTGATGCCCATCACGGTGGGCAGTTCGTACCGGTTGTAGGACATCGTGATGTCCTCGATCGGCAGACCCGCCACCGCCGGGAACGTGCTGGTCTCGGGCAGACCGTTGGTCTCGGAGTAGGTGCTGGAGAAGGTGTACGTCTTCGCCAACTTGCCCTCGGAGGGCGGGATGGTGATCTTCGTACCCTTCGGGCGGTACTCCGTGTCGTAGCCCGTGACCTCCTGCTTGTACGCGTTGCCGTTCACGAACCGCGTCGAGGAAACCGGCAGCCCCAGCGCGTTCGGCAGCGTGTCGAACACCGACTCGGTCAGCTTCGGGCCGGTGATCGAGCCCTCGTGCGTGGCCTTGACCCGGCCGAGCACGTCGTACTCCGGCGCGACCGTCTTCCCACGCGCGTCCGTCGTCGTCGCCAACCGGTCACCCGCGCCGTAGGTCATCGTCGACGTGCCCTTGTCCGGGTCCGTCACCTTGACCTGACGACCCCTCAGGTCGTACTCGAAGCCCCACGTGTTGCCGGCCTCGTCCACCACCGACGACAGTTGGCCGCGCCGGTTGTAGCTGTAGCGCGTCGTGTCGTGCGCGCCGCTGGGGTCGGTGCCCTTGAAGAACTGCAACTCCGTCTTGCGACCGACGGCGTCCAGGATGGCCTTCGTCGGCGTCTCACCCGTCGGCGGATCCACCATGACGAAGTCGCCACCGTAGGTGGTCGTCGTGCGCGAGGTCTCCACCCCGAACTTGCGCGAGATCTGGACCGTCGGCTGACCCGTCGAGTTGTACTCGGTCAACGTCGACGCCGGGACCTTGGTGTCCAACGGCGCGAACATCGCCCCCTCGGGCGCACCGTCGGCGTAGTAGCCGCCGTTCGACTTCCAGATCTGACCCAGGCTGTTGTAGAAGGTGTCGGTCACCATGCGACCGCCGCCCAGCGCCTCCATCTGGGTCTGCCGGATGCGCAGGCTGCCGTCGTAGATGTCGTAGCTGGTGCGGTAACTGCCGTCGTCCAACAGGTTCTTGTTGGTGATGACGACCGGCCCGTCACGACGCACCGTGTACGAGAACTCGGCGTCCGCCGACTTCTGATCGGGGTTCCGGTCCGGCGACCACGCCTTGACGAGCCGGCCCAGCGCGTCGTACCGCATCACGCTGCGCCGCTTGTTGGCGTCCTCCTGGACCAGCGTCGCGCCGCGTCCCGGGTCGGTCTCGACCGACTGCCGGTGACCCAGCGGGTTCGTGATCGTGGTCTTGGTCGGGATCTGCCCGGCGGCCGGGAAGTATTCGGTCGAGTTGACCGCGCCCAACACATCGGTGACCGACTTCGGCCGACCGTACGCGTCGAACGTGGCCGTGCCATCCAGCACATACACCGGCTGACCGCCCACGTAGTCCGAAAGGGACTCCGTGCGCTCCAGGTTGCCGACCCCGTCGTAGAACATCTTCGCGTCGGAGGTGACATCCTCCGGCCGCTGTACGTTCTGCGCGTCACACGCCTTCGCGACCGACTCGATCCGCGACTGGCGGTCGATCATCCACTTGGTCTCGTCCGGCGCGTACCAGTACCGGGTGCACGAGTCGTCGTTCGGATCCGCGATATCACCCAGCGACGACGTCGTCTCGATGAAACCCCGCGCGTTGAACGTGCTTTCCGTCGCCGTACGGCGCCAGCCCCGCCCGTCCGTCAGCAGCACCCGCGAAGCGGTCTTCGTCGTCTGCTGTACGAACGCCTGCAACGGCGGCGTCTCGTTCGGCCGCACGCGCGTCGCGGTCGGCCCCGACAACCACGGCGTGTACGTGGTGGCCGCCTGGAGCGGGCCACCCTCGCCGTCGTAGACCAACACCTCGCGCGTCTGGCCCGCGTACAGCTTGTGGTCGGCGATCTCGCCGTTCTCGGAGTCCTTGACCTTCACGCTCCGCCGGGCATCCGACGTCGGTGACGCCCGATCGCCGTCCAGACCGCGGAAGAACAACGTCTCGGTCTGCGTACGCCGGTCCGGGGCCTGCCCGATCAGCGTGCGCACCCGCTCGTAGCCGCGCCACTGCGACCACGTACGCGTCTTCGGCTCGGTGAGCTCGTTTTCCTCGTCGTACGCCCACGCCGGCGCGCCGAGGTAGTCGTACGAGGTGACCCGGGTCGGCGTGCCGGCGATCGCGTCCTGCTCCTGGACCCGCTCCACCACGTGCTTGTGGAAGTAGTCCGTGACGTAGAGCTTGCGCTTGCGGTCCGGGTCGCTCGGGTCCGGGATCTCCTGGATCACCGGATAGCACCGCAGCGCGTTCGACTCCGCCGCCGTCGGCAGCTTGACCGGGTCGACCGCCGAGCACTCGGTGTCCTTGAACTTCACCGAGACGATCGAGCCGGTCTCGGTGTCGATGTTCTCGATCCGGTAGCGAAGATACGGCGGCAGCGCGTCGCCATCCTTGTCGACGCGGTTGGGCAGTTGCTTGCCGCGGAAGGTGACCGGCGGCAGCGTGATCGGCGTGCCGTTCTTGCCGGTGCGCTGGATCGACGCGAGCCACAGCGGATAGTCGGTGCCGTCGCCCGTCATCGGAAAGTCCTGGGTCAGCGCCCAGGTGTCGACCGGCTGATAGGCGGCGCCCGTCCAGACCTTGGTGTTGATCTCGGTCAAGCGTTTGCGGGTGAAGAACGTCGGGGTGAACCGCGCCTTGCATTCCTCGTTCGCCGCGCACAGCTGGTCACCCGGGGTGTCCGGCCACATCTTGGCGATGTTCCAGTCGACTTCGGGCTTCAGCTTGTCCTCGGCGCAGTCGAACGTGGGCGAGGTCAGGCAGCGCTCGGCCACCGTGAAGTCGACCTGTGCCGGTGCGTTGGTGAAGAGGTTGTCGCTGCGCAGACCGTACGAGACGTGGTCGAGCCAACCACCGCGGTCGTAGGCCCGGTTGGTCGAACCACCGGCGAACTTGAAGTTCGCGCCGTAGTGGTTGACCTCCTTGTTGTACCAATACGTCATGGCATTGCCGCGCGGGTCCACGACGTAGTCGAGGTTCCAGCGCCAGGCCCGGTCACAGGCCGAGTCGGCGAAGTCCGGCTGGTAGCAGGGCTCTCCGGGCTGGTTGTTGTAGATCGGGACCAGCCACGCCGAGTTGGTGACGGGCTTGCCCGGCTGCCATCCGGGGACCTTGTTCAGACCGAACCAGAACTGCACGCCCTGCGGGTTGGTCACCCGCCAGTGCACGCCCTCCTTGTCGCCGTTGAGGTCCTGGGCGCCGGTGATCAGCTCGATCCGCGAGCCGTCGTCCTTGGCCGGGCGCCACACCTTGGTGACGTCGTCCTGCACCAGCGGCGTCGATCCGCCGTTGAGCGACATCGTCATCATCGGCGCGCCGTGGCACAGGTCGCCGGTGTCGTCCTTGGGGTTGTTGAAGCCGGACCCGTCCTTCTTGTCCTGGCTGCACGGGACCCAGGTGCGCTCGATGAAGTTCGAGCCGAGGTCCCAGCCGTCGCCGACCCACGAACTCTGCTGCAACGAGGCCGAGGTGCGGCCGTCGATGCTTGCCGAGGAGTAGCCGAGCGCGAGCGAAGGGGCGGGTCCGCCGAGCGAGCCGGGAAGTTCCAGCGGGTACGACCACGAGAAGTCACCCGCGGCGCCACCGGCCTGCCACGACCCGGACGCGCTCAGCGACGTCGCCTTGTAGGTCCCGTTCGGCCCACTCGCAGAGGGGGTGGCCGCGAGCAGCATGCCCTGCGCCGGAGCGCCGGCCGTCCGGGCCTGGAGACCCGCCACACCGGCGGCTGCCGGCTGCACGGTCGCGGTCAGCTTCCCCGTGCTCGGGTCGTTGCGCATCTCGACCGGGGTGCGGGTCTGACAGGCGGGCAACTGCGGTGTGGTCACGGCACATTCGGGCATCGCCACGAACTGCAACCGGGAACCCCAGCCGCCGCCGTACGCGTTCTTGAACGCGCTGTAGTCGAGTTCGACGGACACCGGAGCCGGCTCGGCACCACCGTCGGTGCGCTTGACGCCCAGCACCAGCCCGTTGCCCACGCCGGCCTTCGTCGCGGTCGCCCGGTCGAGCAGGTCGACCCTGACCTTGACCGGGGGCGCGTCCACGGCCGTCTGCGCCGAACGGTTCGCCGCTCCGGGCACCGTCGGCGAACCGACCCGGATCGGCAACGAGCCGGCCGGCGCACCTGCGGGGGCGCCGGCCGACCTGGCCGCCGACAACCCCTGCCCGCGCGGGACTTCCACCTCGGCCGAGCCGGGTGCGGGCCAGGCGACGCCGGGCGCGCCCCGCCAGGTCTTCAGCTGCGACTCCGCCGGCGGCGGATCGTTTCGCTTCGTCGACGCCCGCTCGCCCGGCACCCGGGTCAGCTGCTGCAATTCCGGCAACGAAGGCTTCGCGGCCGGCTCCGCGGCGGCCGGCATCACGGTCAGGCTCGATCCGACCAGCACCGCCGCGATCAGCGGTGCCGGCCATCGCCACGGGCGTTTGATCACCGTGCTCATCGCACGGGCTCTGCGTCTGCGCACAACCCCACCCAAGGAATTCGGACGTGGGGCCCCCAAGATCCACGCCACCCAATGATGGCGGTGAAGCTAGCAGTCGCAGAACCGTTCCGGCGACTTTATCGATTTTTATTTGTCGACGGGCAATTGGGCATTCGAAAGCGAACTCCCACAGGTCGGAAATCAAGATTTATAAACCGCATACCAACTACTTGGTCGTAATGTCCGTAAGGCACGATGCTCGCCAAGCACGTCTGTGACCTGCTAAAACTCACGCCATGTGCGGTGCTTTGCACCGGACCGACCAGTCGTTTTCGCGCCACGGCGGTGCCGCATCCGCTCCTTCGGCGCCGTTCTCGAAACGCCCATTCCTTCTCTCCCCCGGAAGCGCCGTGAAACCCTTGATAAAACCCCCGTCCACACCGTATTTTCGCCCGAAAAGGGCAGCGATCTGGGTGATTACGGCGGCATTGTCCGCCGGTTTGATCACCGCCATGCCGGCCGGCGCCGCATCCACCACGCCGACCACAAAGGTCGACAAAGAAACTCCCGCCGGCGCGAAATCGGCCCCGGCCAAGCAGGCCGACGACCAGGCCGCAGCCGCAGCCGAGGCCAGGAAGACCGGCCGCCGCGTCGAGGTGATGTCCCTGCGCACCGAGACGGACGAGGTCTGGGCCAACCCCTCGGGCACGTTCACCTCGGAGCGCGCGCTGAGCCCCGTCCGGGTCTGGCGCGACGGCACACTCGTCAAGGCCGACGACACCCTCGCGGCTCGCAAGGACGGCCGGCTCGCGCCCAGGGCGGCGAGGATCGGGATGTCGTTCTCCGCCGGCGGCAACGGCCCCTTGGCCGAACTCGCCAAGAACGACCGCAGGATCGCCCTCACCTGGCCCGGCACGCTCCCGAAGCCGATCGTCGAGGGCGACTCCGCGACCTACCCCGAGGTCCTGCCCGGCGTGGACCTCAAAGTCGTCGCCAACGTCGACGACTTCGCCCATTACGTCATCATCAAGACCCCCGAGGCCGGCCGGAATCCGGCCCTGGCCACGCTGAAGTTCGGCCTGAAGACCACCGGGCTCGACATCACCAGGGATGAGAGCGGCGAGCTGCGCGCCCTCGACCCGACCGGTCAAGCGGTGTTCACCGCGCCCAAACCGCAGATGTGGGAGGCCGGCGCAAACCCGACGGCCGGCCAGGATCCGGCGGCACGCGCACTCATCGCGGAGGGCCCCACGACGACGGCGCCCACCGACCCCACAGACGGCTACGACCCCGGCGCCAAGCATGCCGACCTCGGCGTCAAGCTCACCGGTCAGACCCTCGAACTGAGCACCGACCAGGCCCTGTTGACCGCGCCCGACACCAAGTTCCCGGTCGTCGTCGACCCGGTCTGGCGCGACGACTGGAAGTTCGCCTGGGCACTCGCCTACAAACACAACGCCATCGCCGGCTCCGCCACCACCAGTTACTGGAACGGCGGCACCATGCAGGAGAAGGTCGGCCGGGTCGGCTGCGCCAAAGACGGCGACCGGGGCGGCGCGGTCGTCTGCGCCAAAACGTTCTTCCAGGTCGGCATGACGGAGCTGTGGGACAAGCAGATCATCAACTCCGTCCTGCGCCTCCAGCAGTCCTACGCGGGTGCCTGGAACTGCCGGTCCGGTGAACTCGAGGTCTGGGACACCGGAAGCATCTCCAAGGCGACCACCTGGAACAACCAGCCGAGCTGGGACCGCAGGGTCGGCAGCATCGACGAGTCCTACGGCGGGCGAAACTGCCCGGGCGCCAACGACACCATCGAGATCAACGTGACGTCCGCGATCGACCAGGCGGCACGCAGCCACTGGGGCAGCTGGACGCTCGGCCTGAAGAGCCAGAACGACACGATCGACGTGTCCTGGCGCAAGTTCAAGCCCGACTCGGTCCGGATCAGCACCGAGTACAACACCCCGCCGCAAACGCCGGCCAACCGTGCCACCGACCCCTCGACGCCGTGCACCGGCGGCATCATCGGCCGGACCGACCAGGTTGTGCTCTTCGCGCGCGCCGACGACGCCGAGGACAACAACCTCACCGCCGAATTCCACTACTGGAAGGACGGTTCGACCGACGGTCCCACCAAGGTGTACCGCGACATCTCACGCGGCACCGTGGCCCGGGCCGAGATCCCGGCGAGCGCGCTCGACGGCACCTACCGCTGGGACGTCCGCATCTTCGACGGCCGCGTGTTCAGTCCATGGGCCGGCCAGTGCCTGTTCACCGTCGACGGCAGCCGCCCCGCCGAACTCCCCGGCGTCTCCTCGCCGCAGTTCCCCGCGGGCAATCCCGACCAGGCCGCCCAGGTGCGCACCCCCGGTGACTTCACCTTCACCGCCAACGGCGTCGCCGACGTCACCCGCTACCAGTGGTGGACCGAGAGCGATCCCAAGGTCCGGGACATCCCCGCGACGAGCGTCGGCGGCCCGGCGACCATCTCCTTCACCCCCACCGTCGCCGGCTCGAACTACCTCTACGTACGCAGTCTGGACGCCGCCGGAAACCGCTCCGACGTGCGCAACTACCTCTACTACGCGAAGCGTTCCCCGAACCGGGACAACCCGGGCGACCTCAACGGCGACGGCCACACCGACCTGATGAACATCGACCCGGGCTCGGGCAAGCTGCTCACCCGACCCGGCCAGGGCAACGGCACCTTCGGCGCGACCCTGCCGGTCGCCGGCTCCTTCGCCGACGTGCGCTCGCTCACCCACCGGGGCACCTGGACCGCGGACTACTACGAGGACCTGGTCACCCTGCGCCCGGCGCCGGACGGCCTGCGCAACCGCCTCTACGTCTACCCGGGACGCGGCGACGGCTCCCTGGAGAGTGCCGACAGCCAACGCCGAGAGCTGCGGGTACGCGACCGCGAGACCAACGACCACTGGGCCGACGCCGACCAGATCGTCTCGATCGGCAGCGTCAACGACGACGACGGCAACGGCGTCATCGACGAGGCCGACTACCCGGATCTGCTCGTCAAGACCGGCTCCGCGCTCTGGCTCTACCTGGGCAGCCCGACCGGCTTCATCGACACGCGCAGCGACGCCATCGCCCTCGGCAACGCCGACTGGCAGAACATGAGCCTGATGTCCCCGGGCGACCTCAACGGCGACAAGCTGCCGGAGATCTGGTCCCGGGACACCACCTCGGGCAGGATCCACCAGTACACCAGCCGTGCCAAGCCCGCTCCGGGCCCGGACGGCGACGGCAACCCCACCGCACTCGATCTCACCGTCTACGGCGACCCGACCGTGCGCGCCGGCGCCATCGGCACCGGATTCACCGGGACCGCCTACCCGCACCTGACCAGCGACGGCGATCTGGAGAAGGACGGCTTCGCCGACCTCTGGTCACGCGACGGTGAAGGCAGGATCGTCGAATTCCCCGGCCGGGCCCTGTCCAACGGCTCCGCCTTCGGCCCGGCGCGGCAACTCGCCCTCGGCAGCACGCCGTGGGGCGAGTGCGAGTCGTTCGAGTCGGCGGCGACCGGGCGGCACGAGTTGTGCGGCCCGGTCCTGGCCAAGTTCCGCGCGGCGGGCGGCGTGGCCACCGGCTATCCCGCCATCGACATGAGCATCGCCCCGGACGGGATCGGCCGCTACGCGCACTTCAAGACGCCGAACCGCCTGGACTGGTCGATCTACTGGCACCCCACCACCGGCGCCACCCTGATCGGCGGCGGCATCCGTCTCAAGTGGGCGGAACTGGGCTGGGAGACGAGCATCCTCGGCTACCCCACCGCCGACGACACCCTCGTCGGCATCGGCGAGGCATGGTTCAACACCTTCCAGGGCGACGGCGGCTACGGCGCCATCTACTGGACACCCGAGTACGGCACCTGGTCCATCCACGGCAACATCTACACCAAGTACCTCGCGCTCGGCGGCCCCGCCGCACTCGGCTTCCCCACCACCGACGAAAGCGACGTACCCGGCAACACCGGCCGCTACAACCACTTCCGCAAGCTCTCCGACGCCGCCGACTCGGCATCCATCTACTGGAACGGGACCACCAACGAAGCCTGGTCCGTCAAAGGCTGGATCCGGACCCGCTGGTCGCAGCTGAGCTGGGAACAGGGTTGGCTCGGCTATCCCACGTCCGACGAGTTCACCGTCGCCAACGGCGACATCCGGGAGAGCTTCCAGGGCGGCTACGTGCGCTTCAACGCGGTCACCGGCATCACCGCGGAACACCGCCCCGACGATCGCACCGCTCACCTGCGCACCGACCTGTCCGGCGACTTCAACGGGGACGGGCGCGCCGACATGCTGACCGTCTACGATCACGGCGAGGAGACCAGCGCGCTGTACACCCTGCTCGCCCGGCCCACCGGCGGATACGAACCGCCTCGCAACGCGTGGACGGCGCACCACGGCTGGTTCAGCTACCAACACTCCAAGTGGACCACCGGCGACTTCAACGGGGACGGCAAAACGGACGTCGCCGCCCTCTACGGCTACCCCAACGGCAGCAACCGCCTGTTCACCTTCCTCAGCAAAACGGACGGCACCTTCACCGAGGGCCTGGACAGCGCCTATGTGGCCGCCGGCAACTGGACCGCGAACAACGCCCGTTTCCTCTCCGGCGACTTCAACGGCGACGGACGCGCCGACACCGCCATGATCTACGACCAGGGCGGCAACTCCATCGGCACCTACACCTGGATCGCCAAACCCGACGGCACCTTCAACGACCCGCTGACCGGCTGGCGCGCCGCCTCCAACACCTGGGACGCGAACTCCGCCAAGTACGTCACCGGCGACTTCAACGGCGACGGACGCGCCGACATCGCCGCCATGTACGGCTGGTCCGACGCCAGCGTCACCCTCCACACCCTGCTCACCGACCCCACCGGCGTATTCACCGCGCCTCTCCAGTCCTGGCGCGCGACGCCGTACAACTGGGACTGGACCCGGGTCAAACTCACCGCCGGCGACTACAACGGCGACGGCAAAGCCGACGTCGCAGCCATGTACCGCTACGACAACGACCGCGCGGCGCTGTTCACCTTCGCCGCCAAGACCGACGGCAGCGGCGGATTCGGCAACGACGTGAAATCCTGGGACACCCCCGAGAACTGGTGGGCGAGCGGCTACGCCGGCCAACCCGTCTCGGGCGACCACGACAACGACGGCCGCGCCGACATCTCGATCATGTACAACTACGGCAACGGCGCCACCACCGCATACGTCTTCAAGGCCCGCCCCGACGGCGGCTTCGACGGCGGCGACGCCGCCTGGCAGACGGCCCCTGGCACCTGGTAGTCGGCGAGCCGCATCACACGCGGGCCCCCGCCGAACCGCACCACGCGGTCCGGCGGGGGCCGTCGGCGTGGAGATCAGAACCCGCCGCCCGGCGGCGGCTCGATCGGGTCGGCCGGGTCGAAGTCGAAAACCCGTCCGTAGAACCAGAGTTCGGCCTCCAGCGCGCGGATGATGTTCTCCGCCCGACGGAACCCGTGTTGTTCGCCCTCGAACGCCAGGTAGACGTAGGGGAGCTTCTTCTCCTTCAGGGCCGCCACGATCATCTCGGCCTGCGCCGGTGGCACCACCTCGTCCTCCAGACCCTGGAAGACCGCCAGCGGGCTGGACAGGCGATCGGTGTGGTTGATCGGCGAACGGTCCCGGTACACCGCCTCGGCCTCCGGATACGGGCCGACCAGGCGGTCCAGGTAGCGCGACTCGAACTTGTGCGTGTGCCGGGCCAGCGCCGCGATGTCGGCGACGCCGAAGTGGCTGGCGCCGGCGGTGAAGACGTCGTTGCCCACCAGCGCGGCCAGCGTGGTGTACCCGCCCGCCGAACCGCCCCGGATGGCCAGCTTCGTGCCGTCCACGACACCCGTGTCCGCCAGGTGCCGGGCCACCGCCGTGCAGTCCTCGACGTCGACGATGCCCCACGAGTCGTACAGCAGGTTGCGGTACTCCCGGCCGTATCCCGTACTGCCGCCGTAGTTCACGTCGGCCACCGCGAACCCGCGGCTGGTCCAGTACTGGATCCGCAGGTTGAGCACCGCCGGCGCCTGCGCGGTCGGGCCGCCGTGGATGGAGACGATCAGCGGCGGCAACGTACCGGCGGGCGCCTGCGCGTTCGGGTTCTTCGGCAGGTACAACAGCGCGTGCGCGGTGCGCCCGGCCGGCGAAGCGAACTCGATCGGCCGCGGCGGGCTGAACCACCGGGCGTCGAAGCCGAAGTCCCGGGCCGGACGCAACCGTTCGATCTGGAGCGCGGTACCCCCGGTGGGCGCGAGCCGGACCCGGCGCGGCGCATCCTCGTCGTCCGGACCGCCCCCGATCACCAGCACCCCGCCGGACACCGCGGCCAGGTCGGACAACCAGGTCAGCCCGGTCTCCACCCGCGTCGGCGCCTCCTCCGGACGGGTCGGATCGAGCACGCCCAGGTGCACGAAACCGCCCGCGTTGACCGTGCAGGCGATCCGGCCGTCGTCGAGGAAGGCGTAGTACCGCTCGCCGAACACCCACTGCGGGCCGCCGATCTCGGCCTCGACCGGCGCCACCGCCTCCACCTGACCACCCGCGCCGACCCGGTACAGGTTCCACCACCCGGTGCGGTCCGACGCGAACCACAACGCCCCGTCGGGACCCCACTCGGGCTGCACCACCGACTCGCGCCCACCACCCGCGACCGCCTGCGCGCCGGTCGTGCGCGGTCCCGCCTCGATCGCGGCCACCATCAACTCCGCCGCGTCCCACGGCATGTCCGGGTGCGACCACTGGGTCCAGGCCAGCGCCGAGCCGTCGGCGGCCGGTCGCGGCGAGGAGACGAAGTCCGGCCCGGTGACCAGGACCCGCGCCGGCTGCGTACCGTCCAGCGGCAGGGCGACGATCTCGTTGACCGCCTCGCCGTGCGCCTCGATCGCGGCCGGCTCGTGACTCTCGCGCACCGCGACCAGCCACTCCCCCGCCCCCCACTGCCCCGCGGGCACGACGGTGAAGTCCGCATAGCGCAGCCCCGCCGGCTCCCGCGGCTCGGCGGTGATCGCCACCGGCGTGTCGTCGCCGGGCCCCAGCCGGTACAACCGCTGGTCGGTCCAGTTCGCGAAGACCAGCACGCCGGCCCGCACCGTCCAGGCCGCGCCGCCGTACTCGTGCACCCGGGTCCGCGCCGAGAAACCCTCCGGCAGCACGTCCTCCGGCGCCCCGCCCGGACGCAGGCGCACCAATTGCACGCGCCCGCCCTCCGTCGGCCGCGCCTCGGCCCACCACACCTCTTCCCCGTCGGCCCGGATCTCCCCGGGACTCGCCGCCCCCTCCACCAACCGCTCGGCCGTGATCGGCGAGGGCCAGGAACCGTATGCCTGCGTCTGTTCCGCGTTCATGTCGGCACTCATCCCACGATCCTCGCCGTCCCACGCCGGGAAAGCACCCGGCGACCCCCGGGAAAACCCCGGAAAACCCGGTCGACCCCGGCCGGGTGCAGGCGGGATCATGTGCGTATGACGACAGATCTCGACATTCGCGGCGTGCCGATACCCGCCGCCGAGCTGTCGTGGCGGTTCTCCCGTTCCTCCGGCCCCGGCGGACAGTCGGTGAACACCACGGACAGCCGCGCCGAGGTGTCCTTCGACCTGGGCGCCACCACCGCGCTGCCCGACGTGCTCAAGCAGCGCGCGCTGCGCCGCCTGGAGGGGCGTCTGGTCGACGGCGTGCTCACCGTGGCCTCGTCCGAGCAGCGCTCGCAACTGATGAACCGACAAACCGCCGCCCGGCGGCTGGCCGACATTCTGGTCGAGGCCACGGCACCGCCCCCGCCGCCCCGGCGACCGACCAAACCCACGCGCGGCATGCGCGAGCGCCGGCTGCGCAACAAGCACCATCGCAGTGAGATCAAACGACTGCGCCGCTCGACCGGAGACTGATCCCGGGTCCGAACAGGCTCCGAAGCGGACCCAAAGTCGAGATGAAGCGTCGCTTACCGAAGCATTACGGATCACACCCGGAAAACCGGCGCATGAGCACGATTCGCCATCGCAGACTTCGAACGCCGGCCAGTGCCGCGTACCGCAGCGAACGAAGCGAAGGACTCCGGGATGCCCTCCCCCGCACGTGCGCCACACCCACCGCGACCCACGCTCCCTCCCGTCGCGTACCACTCGTGGAGTCATCCGTGACCGCCGTCGGGCGGGCCCGTGCCCGCGCTCGGTACGAGCGGCGCACCTCGACGAACCACCACCGCGAGCCCGAACCCGAACACCCGCCCGGGCCGGTGTTCGTGCGCTGGACCATCGCACCCACCGTCGCGGGCGTACCGGAGGTCCGGCACCGCCTGCGCGACCTGTTACACGGCTGGGGGGTCGCCGAGGAGCTGACCGACACCCTGCTTCTGATCGCCACCGAACTGACGTCCAACGCGGTGCGCCACGCGGCGATCCGCACCGACCGGATCCGGATCACCGCGGCCCACGGCGGCGCCGAGATCCGCCTCGAGGTCGCCGACGGACACCCCTTCCGCCCGCACGCGCTCCTGGAGACGGGGCCGGAGTCCGAGGACGGGCGCGGTCTGATGATCGTGAAACTGATGGTGGCCGAACTCGGCGGCCGGATCGACGTGGTGCCCTGCGGCGCCGGCAAGAGCATCCGGGTCACCCTGGACACGGACGCTCACGCCTAGCGCGACCGCGCGCGACGGCTCAGTGGAAGGCGTCCAGGCCGGTCAGCGCCTTGCCGATCACCAGCGTGTGCATCTCGGAGGTGCCCTCGTAGGTCAACACGGATTCCAGGTTGTTCATGTGCCGGATCACCGGATACTCCAGCGAGATGCCGTTCGCGCCCAGGATGGTGCGCGCGCTGCGGGCGATCGCGATCGCCTCGCGGACGTTGTTGAGCTTGCCGAAACTGATCTGCTCGGGCCGTACCCCGCCCGCGTCCTTGCGCCGCCCCAGGTGCAGCGCGAGCAACTGCGCCTTGCCGATCTCCACCGCCATGTCCGCCAACTTGGCCTGGGTCAGCTGGAACGCGCCGATCGGCCGGCCGAACTGCTCCCGGGTGCGGGCGTAGTCCAGCGCCGACTCGAAGCAGGAGCGCGCCGCGCCGACCGATCCCCACACGATGCCGTAGCGGGCCTCGCCCAGACAGCTCAGCGGACCGCGCAGGCCCACCACGTCGGGCAATACCGCGTCGGCCGGCAACCGCACGTCGTCCAGCGTCAACTCGCTGGTGATCGAGGCCCGCAGGGACATCTTGTGCCGGATGTCGACGGCCGCGAACCCGGGGGTGTCGGTGGGTACCACAAAACCGCGCACGCCCTCCTCGGTGCGCGCCCAGATCACCGCGACCTCGGCCACCGAACCGTTGGTGATCCACATCTTGCGCCCGTTGAGCACCCAGTCGTCGCCGTCGCGCTTGGCGTGGGTACGCATCGACGCCGGGTCCGAGCCGTGGTCGGGCTCGGTCAGGCCGAAGCAGCCGAGTGCCTCGCCGGCGGCCATCCGGGGCAGCCAGGTCTGCCGGTGCTCCTCGCTCCCGAAGCGGTGGATCGCGTACATCGCCAGCGACCCCTGCACCGACACCAGCGAACGCAGCCCCGAGTCGCACGCCTCCAACTCCAGACAGGCCAGGCCGTACTGCACGGCGCTGGTAGCCGCGCAGCCGTAGCCATCCAGGGTCATCCCGAGCACCCCGATCCCGCCGAGGCCGCGCGCCAGTTCGCGCACCGACGGCAGTTCGCCGCGCTCGAACCAGTCCGCCACGTAGGGCGTGACGTGGTCGGCGCAGAACCGCCGCACGGTGTCCCGGATCGCCCGGTCCTCGGCATCGAGCAGGTCGTCGATGCCGAGCGGGTCGGCCGGGTCGAACGCGGGTGCCTTGGCCATGCGGGTGCCTCCTGGGCTGTTCGGGAGACCCGAGCGGTGTCGGACGGGCCTCGATAGATTGCCCCGAACATAGATCCGGAACACGGGAGAGCACCACCATGACCGAGCCGCCGCCCGAACCGCATCCCCTCTTCGCGGGGGCGACGGGGCCGAACGACGAGACGCCCGAGGAGCGCCGTCGCCGACTCGAACAGGAAGAGGAGGACCGCCGCCGGCGCGAACGGCGCGAGGACCTCGCGGAGGGCGCCGGCGAGGGCCTAGGCGACCTGCCCGGAGGCGGCGGCGGGGGTGACGGCGGAGGCGGCTCCGGCGGCGGGGGCGGGGGCGGGGGCTGCTTCGGTCGAGGCGGCGGCGACCGCAGCCGCGACGGCAACGGCGGTTGCTTCGGCGGAGGCGGAGGAGGCGGCGGAGGCGGCGGTCGTGGCGGCAGCGGCGGGGGCGACGGCTGCGGCGGCTGCGACCCCTGCCTGCTCAACCTGCTCTCGCTCCGCCTGATGTGGATCACGCTCACGAGCCTGCTCCGCCCGCGCGCAGGCGCCCCCGCCCGCCGCCTCGGTGCCGCCGTCGACCGCTACCGCACCGAGATCAGCCCGAAGACCGCGCCGTGTTGTACCTTCACGCCCACGTGTTCGACCTACGGCAAACGGGCGCTGCACCGCCACGGCGCGCTTCGCGGTACGTACCTGACCGCCCGCCGACTGCTGCGCTGCCGGCCCGGCAACGGCGGATTCGACCCGGTACCGCCCGCGCGGCCGGCTCGGCGACCGCGCTGACCGGTGGTCGGGGCGGGCCCGCGCCCGCCCCGACCCGGGGTCACTTCTTCGGCGACGGCGAGCGGCGCATCTCCTTGTGGATCAGCTTCCACTCCCGGGCGCGTTCGGCCCGGATGCGGTGGTCCTCGCGCGAGGCCATCCACCGGGCCTCCCGGAGCAGCTTGCGATAGCTGTCCAGGCGGCGCTGCGGGAGTTCGCCCGACTCGATCGCGGCGAGCACCGCACACCCCGGCTCGCTGTCGTGCGTGCAGTCGGTGAACCGGCAGTCGGCCACCAGCGCGTCGATGTCGGAGAAGGTGCGATCCAGCCCCTCGCCGACGTCGTACATGCCCACCCCGCGCATTCCGGGGGTGTCCACGAGCACGCCGCCGTTGGGCAGCGGCACCAACTCGCGCCAGGTGGTGGTGTGTCGGCCCTTGCCGTCGCCGCGCACCGCCTGGACCGCGGTCACCTCGGTGCCCGCGAGCGCGTTGGTGAGGGTGGACTTGCCCGCGCCGGAGGTGCCGATCAGGGCGACCGTCTGCCCGGCGGTGTAGGCGTCCAGGACGTCCAGGCCCTCGCCGGTGACGGCGCTGGCGACGACCACGTCGACGCCCATCGCGACCGCCTCGACGTCCGCACGCAGATCGTCGGCGTCGGCCGCGAGGTCGGCCTTGGTGAGGATGACCAGCGGCCGGGCGCCGCTCTCCCAGGCGAGGGTGAGCAAGCGCTCCAACCGACCGAGGTCGGGGGGCGTGTCCAGCGGGACGACGGCGCCGATCAGGTCGACGTTGACCGCGAGGACCTGACCCGCCGAGCGCCCGGACGCCTGCGAGCGCACCAGGGATGTGCGCCGGGTCAACAGCGCCGCGACGAACGGCTCGCGACCGTCGTCGGGAGTTTCCAGGACCGCCCAGTCGCCGGTGCAGGGCAGGTCGCCGCCGCCGTGCGCGGCACGCACGGTGCCGTCGGCGGTGACCACCTCGCACAGCGAGCGATCCACCCGGGCGATCCGGCCCGGGATCAGGCCGTGCCCGCGGTAGGGGGCGAATTCGGTGTCGCGCTCCGCATCCCAGCCGTAGCCGGCGAGCACGTCGGAGGGCGGGAGGGAGGAAGAAGAGGAAGAGGTGGAACGGGGGTGCTGCTGGGAAGACAAGCCGGTGGCCCTTCGAGGGGCGGATCCGCCGACCTGCGTGCCGTCACGACGAACGACGTGGCGCGACTACGCGGTGCGGACCCTGAGGATGGGGGTGGGGTATGAGGTCCAGCCCGTCCGGGCGACCGTCATCAAGGTCGTGGTCACGACATCCACCTCCCACCTGTCTCGTGCGGCTCTGGGCCGCGCTCCGGGCACCGCTTCTCACGGCCCGCGGACCGCTCGGAAAATCCTAGGCCATCACGGGCGCTCGCGTCGAGCGTGTTCCTGCTCGCCGAGCACCGGTCGGGTCGGGCGCGGCGGCCACGCGGTGTCGTCCAGCGGCAGGCCCGGCAACTCCTGGCCGGCGGGCATGTGCAGGCTGGGCGGCTGACCGTTGGTGGGCGGCGGCCCCGGCGGGCGGGGCGGGCGGGACGGCATGCGGTTCTGCGGCTCGGCCGCGCGCCGGGCGCCGTTGGCCCGGCCGTTGACCGTGCCCGCGTCGCCGCGCTTGGCGTCGCGGGCGTGGATCGCCCAGCGTTCGGGGAACTCCGACGGCGGCTCGCCGAGGTCGGGGAGTTCGCCGTGGATGACGGTGTCCTCCATCTCGTCGTGCTCGCCCGCGGGCGTCCAGTCGCCGGGGGTGCCCCGGTGCCGCCCCGAGCGCAGGTGCTCCATCGCGGCGGCGATCTCCTCGGCGGCCTTCTCCTTGTCCCGCTCCGCGCGGGCCTGCGCGGTCTCCTGGCTCGGCCACACCTGGTCGATCGCGGCGTTGACGGCGGCGCCGATCAATACCGCCATGGCGGCAAAGTACATCCACACCATCACCGCGACCGGGGCCGCGAGCGAGCCGTAGACGGTGGGCCCGTCGATGGTGGTGGCCAGGTATACCCGGAGCAGGAAGCTGCCGACGATGCACAGCAGCAGTGCGACCAGCGCACCCGGTATGTCCTCGCGCCACGGCGTCCGCACCGGTACCGACACGTGGTAGAGCGAGGTCAGGAAGCAGACCGAGAGCACCACCAGGACCGGCCAATAAAGGATGTGCACCGTTCCCTCGAAGTGCGGGAACGCCTTGACCACCAACTCCGGGCCGGCCACCAGCAGCGGGATCAGGAACATGCCGAGCAGCAGCCCGACCACATAGAGGGTGAAGGACAACAGGCGGGTGCGCACGATGCCGCGCTTGCCGGACAGGCCGTACATGATCGTGATGGTGTCGACGTAGACGTTGAGCGCGCGCGAGCCGGACCACAGCGCGATCAGGAAGCCGGCCGAGATGATGTCCGCGCGGCCGGAGTCGAAGACGTCGTTGACCAGCGGGACGACCACCTGGTCGATGCTCTTGTCGGAGAGCACCGATCCGGAGGCCTTGATGATGTCGGCCTTGAGGTCGTTGACGGTGCTGCCGCCGATCAGCCCGTGCAGGTAGCCGACGGTGCCGGCCAGACCGAGCAGCAGCGGGGGCAGGGACAGCAGCATGAAGAACCCGGCCTCGGCGGCGAGGCCGGTCACCCGGTGGTTGAAGCAGGAGATCACCGTTTCGCGGAGTATCCGCCACAGTGCGCTCCGCAACCGGATGCGACCGGCCCCTCGCAGGCGAGGTCGTTGTTGGTAGTCCGCTGCCACCCCTTTAAGGTATCCGGCCCGGGGCCCGCCATTCGCCAAGTCGTCGTCCGGGTGAACCACCCCCGGTGCGGGGTGTCGCGCCGGACCGCCGCGCGGACCGGTCCGCGCTGGTCAGCGACTCGGGATCAGCACCCCGGAAAGCCGGCTGAGCACCCTGGCCGCGGTCCGCAGTTCCTCGGCCGGGAGGTCGGCGAAAGCGCTCTCCCAGCTCTCCCGGAACAGCGCGTCGAGCCGGTACAGCTCGCGCCGCCCGGCCGGGGTGAGCCGAGCCACCGAGCCGCCCCGCCCGCGCCCGGCCCGCACCGCCTCGACCAGGCCCTCGCGCCCGTGTACGTCCAGCAGGTCGCGCACCGCGGCCGGGGCCAACCCGAGCACCCGGCCCAGCCGCTCGTTGTCCAGGTCGAGTTCGTCGGCGAGCGTCGCGAGCAGGCGATAGCGAGCGGCGTCGGCGTCGACCGGATCGGCCCGCCCGGCGCGGTCGGCGCGGATCGCGGACAGGAAGCCGTTGAGCGCATAGCGCAGCGTCTCGACCGCCTCCTCGCGCCGCGGCTCGGGCCGCTCGGCGGCGGGCGCGGCGCCGGCCTCGACCACACAAACGGAGCGCGTTCTGCGCCGAGGCACACCCAGAATCTCGCCTGGCATACCGATCAGCTCCTCGTCCACTGTGGTGCGTGGGTCGTGATACCGCCCGGGGGTGCGTGATCCGACCACCCGTACCGTAACCAACCGCGGCGACGATCCATGCCGCGGCCGACCGCGAAAGATCATCTCATCCCACATTACGGGCATGCGTGTTCGACATATGAGATGGCTGTTCGCATCCCGGACACCGATGGACGGGTATCTGGCTCCATGTCAATCTTTGCGACATGTCTCGCGCCGGTATTGCTCTCGTAGGTCGACTCCACGTCGACCTCGGACGCATGTCCAGCGCCGTCTGTTCGCCGGTCTGACGACCCGCCCGCCGCATCAGCCTGCCGGGCGCGCGGTCGCACCGGCACCACGACTCTCACGGCCGGTCCGGCGAGGGTGCGGCCGGATGCTCCCCCGTGCGTCCCCCACCGATCCGCCCGGAGGACGCTCCCCATGGCCGCCACTACCGACACCGCCGGCAGCGGTCCCCGCGCCCGCAAGACCGCTCGCCATCGCGGCGAGGGTCAGTGGGCCCTCGGCCATCGCGAACCGCTCAACGGGAACGAGCAGTTCAAGAAGGACGACGACGGTCTCAACGTGCGAGCCCGCATCGAGAACGTCTACGCCCACCGGGGCTTCGCCTCGATCGACCCCAACGACCTGCGCGGACGCATGCGGTGGTGGGGCCTGTACACGCAGCGCAAGCCCGGGATCGACGGCGGCAAGACCGGCGTGCTCGAACCGCACGAGCTGGACGACGAATACTTCATGCTGCGCGTGCGGGTCGACGGCGGCCGGCTGAACCTGGCCCAACTGCGCGCCATCGCGGAGGTCTCCGAGCGGTTCGCGCGCGGCACGGCCGACATCACCGACCGGCAGAACGTGCAGTTCCACTGGATCCGGATCGAGGACGTCCCGGAGATCTGGCGGATCCTGGAGGGCGTCGGCCTGTCCACGACCGAGGCGTGCGGCGACACCCCGCGCGTGGTGCTCGGCTCCCCGGTGGCGGGCATCGCCGAGGAAGAAATCATCGACGGCACCTGGGCAATCGACGAGATCAACCGGCTCTACATCGGCAAGCCCGAATATTCCAACCTGCCGCGCAAGTTCAAGACCGCCATCTCCGGATCGCCGCTGCTCGACGTCGCGCACGAGATCAACGACGTCTCCTTCGTGGGTGTCGTGCACCCCGAGTTCGGTCCGGGCTTCGACGTCTGGGTCGGCGGGGGGCTGTCCACCAACCCCAAGCTCGCGGTCCGACTGGGCGCCTGGGTGCCGCTGGAGGAGGTGCCGCAGGTCTGGGAGGGCGTCATCTCGATCTTCCGCGACTACGGCTACCGCCGGCTGCGCAACCGCGCTCGACTGAAGTTCCTGGTCGCCGACTGGGGGCCGGAGCGCTTCCGCGAGGTGCTGGAGAGCGAATACCTGGAGCGCAAGCTGATCGACGGCCCCGCGCCGGACGCGCCCGCGCAGGTGTGGCGCGACCACGTCGGCGTGCGTGCGCAAAAGGGCGGCGGCTTCTACGTCGGCTTCGCCCCGCGCGTGGGCCGGGTGGACGGCGCCACGCTGGGCAAGATCGCCGACCTGGCCGAGCGACACGGGTCGGACCGGGTGCGCACCACGGTCGAGCAGAAGATGCTCATCCTGGACGTCGCCGAGGACAAGGTGGCCTCGCTCAAGGAGGGCTTGGAGGCGCTGGGCCTGCGGGTGGACCCGAGCCCCTTCCGGCGCGGCACGATGGCCTGCACGGGCATCGAGTTCTGCAAGCTGGCGATCGTGGAGACCAAGGGCCGCGGGATCACCCTGATCGACGAACTGGAGCAGCGGCTCCCGGAGTTCGACCAGCCGATCACGATCAACATCAACGGCTGCCCGAACGCCTGCGCGCGCATCCAGGTCGCCGACTTCGGCCTCAAGGGCCAGTTGGTCCTGGACGAGAACGGCGAGCAGGTCGAGGGCTACCAGGTGCACCTGGGCGGCGGCCTGGGCCTCGACCCCGGCTTCGGTCGCAAGATCCGCGGCCTCAAGGTGACCTCGGCGGGGCTGGCCGACTACATCGAGCGGGTGCTGCGTCGCTTCGAGGAACAGCGCGGCGAGGGCGAGCGCTTCGCCCAGTGGGCCGTGCGCGCGACCGACACGGACCTGTCGTGAGCGCCGCCGGCGGTGCCGAGCCGGGCCAACGGGCCGTGCCGTTCTACTGCCCCTTCTGCGGCGACGAGGACCTGCGCCCGCACGAGGAGGGGCACGGCACCTGGTTGTGCTCGGCCTGCCGGCGGGCGTTCTCGCTGAAGTTCCTCGGCCTGGTCTTCCCGACACGGCACAGCCCCGATCGGCATGGCGACGGGACGCCGGGCCCCGACGGGCCCGGCACCGAGCCCCTCGCCGGCCACGCGCACCAGTCGATCGCACAGAAGGAGGGCCGATGACCGTCACCGAGAGCACCGACCTCGAAGCGCTCGCCGGCCGGGCGGCGCTCGAACTGGAGGACGCGACCGCGTCCGAGATCCTGGCCTGGACGCACGAGCAGTTCGGCCCGGCCTGGTGCGTGACCTCCTCGATGGAGGACGCCGTGGTGGCGCACCTGGCCTCGAAGGTCGCCCCCGGGGTGGACGTGGTCTTCCTCGACACCGGCTACCACTTCCCCGAGACCATCGGCACGCGCGACGCGGTCGACGCGGTCTACGACGTGAACGTGATCACCGTGCACCCGGAGCTGACCGTCGTCGAGCAGGACGCGAAGTACGGCCCCGCGCTGCACGATCGTGATCCCGACGCGTGTTGCGCGATGCGCAAGGTGGCGCCGCTGGAGCGGGCGTTGACCGACTACCGCGCGTGGGCCACGGGCCTGCGTCGGGACGACTCGCCGAGCCGGGCGAACACCCCGGTCGTCTCCTGGGACGCGCGTCGGCGCAAGGTCAAGGTCGCCCCGATCGCGCGCTGGACGCAGGACGACGTGGAGGCGTACATCGCCGAACACGGCGTGCTGACCAACCCGCTCCTGATGGACGGCTACGCCTCGATCGGCTGCGCGCCCTGCACCCGCCGGGTCGCCCCCGGCGAGGACGCCCGCGCCGGCCGCTGGGCCGGCCTGGGCAAGACCGAGTGCGGGATCCACGCATGATCGGCCCGATACGCACCACGGCACCGTGCTCGACGAAGACGAAGGAGGGGTTGGCGTGACCACGACGATCGACAAGGGCACCGCACCCGGGGCCCTGACCCACCTGGACGCGTTGGAAGCCGAGTCCGTGCACATCTTCCGCGAGGTGGCGGGCGAGTTCGAGAAGCCGGTCATCCTGTTCTCCGGCGGCAAGGACTCGATCGTCATGCTGCACCTGGCACGCAAGGCCTTCTGGCCGGCGCAGGTGCCGTTCGCACTCCTACACGTCGATACCGGGCACAACTTCCCCGAGGTCATCGAATACCGCGACAACGTGGTCGCCGAGCACAACCTGCGGCTGCACGTGGCGAGCGTGCAGGAGTTCATCGACAACGGCCGGCTGCGCGAGCGCCCCGACGGCACCCGCAACCCGCTGCAGACGGTGCCACTCCTGGAGGCGATCGAGGCCAACCGCTTCGACGCGGTGTTCGGCGGCGGCCGACGCGACGAGGAGAAGGCCCGGGCCAAGGAGCGGGTGTTCTCGCTGCGCGACGAGTTCGGCGCGTGGGACCCGCGGCGCCAACGGCCCGAGCTGTGGCAGCTGTACAACGGCCGGCACCGCGTCGGCGAGCACGTGCGGGTGTTCCCGATCTCGAACTGGACCGAGCTGGACGTGTGGCAGTACATCGAGCGGGAGAAGATCGCGCTGCCGCGGATCTACTTCTCGCACGAGCGCGAGGTCTTCGAGCGCAACGGCATGTGGCTCTCCCCCGGCGAGTGGGGCGGACCCCGGGCCGGCGAGGCGGTCGTGCGGCGCGTGGTGCGCTACCGCACGGTCGGCGACATGAGCTGCACCGGTGCCGTCGACTCCCCCGCCGCCACGGTGGCGGACGTCATCGCCGAGATCGCGGTGAGCAGGCTGACCGAACGAGGTGCCACGCGCGCGGACGACAAGATGTCCGAGGCCGCGATGGAGGACCGCAAGCGCGAGGGGTACTTCTAGTCATGAGTGGGACGTCCGAGATTTCCCCGACGGCCGGCGCGGCCGTCGACGATCGTGTGGGCCTGCTCCGACTGGCCACCGCGGGCTCCGTCGACGACGGCAAGTCGACCCTGGTGGGCCGGCTGCTGCACGACTCGAAGTCGGTGCTGAGCGACCAGTTGGAGGCGGTGACCCGGGTCAGCAACGAGCGCGGCCAGGAGGAGGCGGACCTCGCGCTGCTCACCGACGGCCTGCGGGCGGAGCGCGAGCAGGGCATCACCATCGACGTCGCCTACCGCTACTTCGCCACCGCCCGGCGCCGGTTCATCCTCGCCGACACCCCGGGCCACGTGCAGTACACGCGCAACATGGTCACCGGCGCCTCCACGGCAGAGCTGGCCGTGGTGCTGGTGGACGCGCGCAACGGCGTGGTCGAGCAGACCCGGCGGCACGCGGCGGTGGCGGCGCTGCTGCGGGTGCCGCACGTGGTGCTCGCGGTCAACAAGATGGACCTGGTCGACTACAGCGAGGAGCGCTTCGCCGAGGTCGCCAACACGTTCACCGCATACGCGAAGGCGCTCGGGGTGCCGGACGTGCGCTCGATCCCGGTGTCCGCGCTGCGCGGGGACAACGTGGTGGACCCCAGCTCGCATATGGACTGGTTCTCCGGGCCGACACTGCTGGAATACCTGGAGACGGTGCCGGTCGAGACCGACCCGACGCAGGAGCCCGCGCGCTTCCCCGTGCAGTACGTGCTGCGGCCGCAGTCCGACGACGAGTACCGCGACTACCGGGGCTATGCCGGGCAGATCGCCTCCGGCGTGTTCCACGAGGACGACGAGGTGGTGGTGCTGCCGTCGGGGCAGCGCACCACGATCGCCGGCATCGATCGGCTCGGTGTCCCGGTCCGGCGGGCCCGGCAGGGCGAGTCGGTCACCCTGCGGCTCGCCGACGACGTGGACGTCTCGCGCGGTGACCTGATCGCGCCGATCGGCGAGGCGCCCACCCCGACCCAGGACGTGGAGGCGACCGTGTGCCACGTCGCCGACCGGCCGCTGCGCACCGGCGATCGAGTGCTGCTCAAGCACACCACCCGCACGGTCAAGGCGATCGTCAAGGACATCGCCTACCGGCTGGACCTGGACGCGCCGATCGACGGCGAACTCGGCCACGAGCAGCACCCGACCGAACTGCGCGCCAACGACATCGCGCGAGTGGTCCTGCGCACCGCCCAGCCGCTCGCGCTCGACGACTACGCCGTCGGCCGCCGTACCGGTTCCTTCCTGTTGATCGACGAGGCCGACGGCTCGACGCTCACCGCCGGCATGGCCGGCGCTGCGTTCGCCGCGCCGGGCCGATGTCACGGCTGATCCGAACGCGGGTCTGACCACCCGCTTTTGACGCTCCGTCAGCCCTGTCCGCACGATCGCCCGTCGCCCATCACATTCGTCATCCCGGCCCGCGCCCGACGGCGCGGGCCCGAGGGAAGGTCCCCGCATGTCCGTTTTCGGGACGTATTCCGGCCAATACCGCCGCAGATCCATCCGTACCGGCTTCGCTGCCGCCCTCCTCCTGCCGCTGCTCGCCATGTCCGCGTGCGGCTACGGCTCGGACAAGAAGGACGACAAGAAGAAGACGCCCGCCGCGGGCGCGGGTCCGGCGACGGCGGGCGGCGCGAAGGCGGGCACGTCGGCCTCGCAGATCCGGCTCGGCTTCTTCGCCAACGTCACCCACGCAACGCCACTGATCGGGCTGAACGAGGGCTTCTTCGCGAAGGAGTTGGGCACCACCGAGATCAAGCCGCAGGTGTTCAACGCCGGTCCGGCCGCGATCGAGGCGCTCAAGGGCGGTTCGATCGACGCGACCTACATCGGCCCGAACCCCTCGATCTCCGGGTTCACCAGCACCAACGGCGAACTCTTGCGGATCGTCGCCGGCGCCACCTCGGGCGGCGCGTCCCTGGTGGTCAAGCCGGGCATCAACGGGCCCGCCGACCTCAAGGGCAAGAAGATCGCCTCGCCGCAGCTCGGCGGCACCCAGGACGTCGCCCTGCGCGCGTGGCTGACCAAGAACGGCTACAGCGTGGACACCTCCGGCAAGGGCGACGTGAGCGTGGTCCCGACCGACAACGCGCAGTCCCTCGCCGCGTTCCAAAAGGGCGAGCTGGACGGCGCCTGGCTGCCCGAGCCGTGGGCCACCCGCCTGGTCCTGGAGGCGAACGCCAAGGTGCTCGTGGACGAGCGCACGTTGTGGCCGGAGGGCAAGTTCGTCACCACCGACCTGATCGTGTCCACCAAGTTCCTCAAGGAACACCCGGACACCGTCGAGGCCCTGATCAAGGGTCAGGTCGCCGCGAACGACTGGGCGGCCGGCAACCAGGACAAGGCCAAGGCCGCGGTCAACGCCAAGATCACCGAGTTCGCGGGCAAGCCGCTCGCGCAGAACGTGCTCGACGCGGCGTGGCCGAACATCGCCATCACCAACGACCCGCTCGCCGCGTCGCTGGTGAAGCTCTCCGAGGACGGGGTCGCGGTGGGCGTGACCAAGAAGCTCGACATCCACGGCATCTACGACCTGACCATCCTGAACAAGGTCCTCACCGCCGCCGGCAAGCCCGCGGTGAGCGACGCGGGCCTGGGCCCGAAGAAGTAGCGCCCACGCCCGTTCCGCCCCGGGCCGGCCGGCCCGGGTGAGCACTTCCCGCCCGACGCGCCACCGAGAGAGGTGATCCGGACATGACCCAGACCATCAGCGAGGCCACGCCCCAGGCCACGACCCCCGTCGGAACCGGCTTCGCGGTCCGCCTTGACCAGGTCACCAAGGTGTTCGGCCGCTCCGGCGGTGCCCCGGTCCTGGACGGCATCGACCTGACCGTGGCCCCGGGCGAGTTCGTCTGCCTCCTGGGCGCGTCGGGCTGCGGGAAGTCCACTGTGCTCAACCTGATAGCCGACCTGGACCAGCCGACCTCGGGCACCATCGAGGTCCCCGGCGGGCGCCCCGCGCTGATGTTCCAGGACCACGCGCTGTTCCCCTGGCTGACCGCGGGCAAGAACATCGAACTGGCCCTGAAACTGCGCGGGGTGCCGCGCGAGCAGCGCCGCGCCGAGGCCCAGGCGCTACTCGGGCTGGTCCGGCTCGGTGAGGCGTACGACAAGCGGGTGCACGAGTTGTCCGGCGGCATGCGCCAGCGCGTCGCACTGGCGCGCGCGCTGGCGCAGGCCGGCGATCTGCTGCTGATGGACGAGCCGTTCGCCGCCCTGGACGCGATCACCCGCGACGTGCTGCACGACGAACTGACCCGGATCTGGGCGGAGACCGGCCGCTCCGTGGTGTTCGTGACGCACAACGTGCGCGAGGCGGTACGACTGGCCCAGCGCGTCGTGCTGATGTCCTCGCGCCCCGGGCGGATCGCCCGTGAATGGACCATCGACATCCCGCAGCCGCGCCGGATCGAATCGGCCGGCGTATCGGAGTTGTCCGTCGAGATCACCGACCACCTGCGAGGGGAGATCCGCCGCCATGGCCGCGCCTGATCTGACCAAGTCCGCCCCCGCGGCGGGGGCCGACGCCACGGAGCCCGACGCGGCGGACCTCGCCGGCCTCGAGGCGGGGCTGGACGCGCTGGAGACGTACGACAAGGAGCGCGCGTCGTTCGGTCGGGTGCTCCTGGAGAAGGTGCTGCCGCCGGTCGTCGCGATCCTGCTGGTGCTGGTGGCCTGGCAGATCGCCTACTGGATGGAGCTCAAGCCCCGCTACGCGCTGCCCAGCCCCGCCGACGTGTGGGACGCGTTCATGGTGCAGTGGAACAAGGGCACCGTCTTCGACATCCTGTGGACCAGCCTCTCCCGAGGCATCCTGGGCTTTGCGATCGCGGTCGCCATCGGCACTCCGCTGGGTCTGATCGTGGCCCGGGTGAGCTGGATCCGGGCGGCGATCGGACCGATCCTGTCCGGGCTCCAATCGTTGCCCTCGGTCGCGTGGGTACCGCCGGCGGTGATCTGGTTCGGGCTGAACAACAGCGCGATCTACGCGGTGGTGCTGCTCGGCGCGGTGCCCTCGATCGCGAACGGTCTGGTGTCCGGCATCGACCAGATCCCTCCGCTGTACCTGCGCGCGGGCCGGGTGCTCGGGGCGCGCGGGCTCAACGGCGTGTGGCACGTGATGTTGCCCGCGTCGCTGCCCGGCTACCTCGCCGGCCTCAAGCAGGGCTGGGCGTTCTCCTGGCGCTCGCTGATGGCTGCCGAGCTGATCGCGGCCGGGCCGGAACTCGGCGTGGGCCTGGGCCAGTTGATGAACCAGGGCAGAGACCTGGGCGACATGCCGATGATGTTGACCGCGGTGGTGTTGATCCTGATCGTGGGCATCGGCATCGACATGCTGGTGTTCACCCCGATCGAACGTGTGGTACTGCGCCGACGCGGACTGACCGGAGGCGCATAGCCGTGAACCTCGCTCCCCCGCTTTTGGCCGTCGCGCACGGCAGCCGCGATCCCCGGCATGCCGCGGCGATGGCCGCTCTGGCCGCGCGGGTGCGCGCGCTGCGGCCCGGGTTGCGGGTGGAGATCGGCTATCTGGACCACTGCGGGCCGCGCGTGCCGGAACGGTTGGCCGAGTTGGCCGCGGCCGGCGCGGGCACCGTGGTCGCGGTGCCGCTGCTGTTCACTCCGGCGTTCCACGCCAAGCAGGACGTGCCGAACGTACTGCGCCATCGCGGCTTGACGGTGCATCAGACGGCCACGCTGGCCCCGTCCCCGCTGTTGCTCGACGCTTTGAACCTGCGCATGCACGAGGCCGGGATACGGCCGGGAGACGCCCGATACGGCGTCGTCCTGGCCACCGCGGGCTCCACCGATCCGGAGGCGAACGCGGTGACCACCATCGTCGCGCGGGAGTGGCGGCGTACCGGTTGGTGCGCCGTGGTCCCCGCGTTCGCCTCCGTCCACCAGGGCTCCACCGTCGCCGCCGCGGTCGAGGGGTTGCGCTCCCTGGGCGCCGAGCGGATCGTGGTGGCGTCCTGCATGCTGGCGCCCGGGATCCTGCCTGACCGCATCGTCGAACAGGCGCTTGCGGCCGGTGCCGAACTGGTCACCGAACCGGTCGCGGACACCCCCCAAATCGCCCGGTTGGTGCTCGATCGCTACGACGCGGCGCTGCCGTCGAGATCCGGGCTCTCCGCCTGAGTCCGGACGGGTACCATCACCGGCGTGATCGACTCGGTGGCCGGCGAACGTTCGGTGCTCGTGCGCGCGTGTGCGGAGGTCGGAGTGCCGTCCGCCGACGCGACGTTGCTCTCCTTCGGCGAGAACGCGGTGTTCGCGCTGCCCGGTCCGGGCCTGGTCGCGCGGGTGGCCCGAGGGGCGCATCTGGCCGAGCGCGCGCGGCGCGAGATCGCGGTCGCGTGCTGGCTGGCCGAACAGGACTTCCCGGCGGTGCGACCGGCGGCCGGGGTCGAGGCCCGGCCGGTGTTGGTGGACGGACGCCCGGTCACTTTCTGGGAGTTGTTGCCGCCGGCCGAGCGTGAGCCGAACGTGGGCGATCTGGCCCGGCTGTTGCGCAAGCTGCACGCGTTGCCCGCGCCGCCGTTCGCGCTGCCCGCGCGGCATCCGCTGGCGCTGGTGGAGACCTGGTTGGATTCGGCCGACGCGGCGGTGGGGCTGGCCGATCGGCGCTATCTGTCGGCGCGCCGCGACGAGTTGGAGGCGGCCTGTCGCGAGCTGACCCCGGCGTTGCCGACCGGCCTGATCCACGGCGACGCGCTGCTGCGCAACGTGGGCGTACACGGCGGCCGGGCACTGCTGTTGGACTGGGAGACGGTTGCGCACGACCTGCGCGAGTTCGACTTGGTGCTCACCCCGATGGCCGCCGCCCGCTACGGCCTGCCCGACGGCGCGGAGCGGCGGTTCGCCCGCAAGTACGGCTTCGATGTGACCGAGTGGGCCGGCTACCGGGTGCTGCGCGACACCCGCGAGTTGGCCGCCACCGCGTGGGTTGCCCAGCACGTGCCGGGCAACCCGGCGGCGGAGGAGGAGTTCCACCACCGGGTCCGCACCCTGCGCACCGGTGACACCGAGGCGCGCTGGCACGCGTTCTGACGGGCGCTCCGGCGTCGACCGGCACACCTTCCGACCGGCGCCCCGGCGCTCACGAGGTCCGCTTGCCCGCCGCCCACAGTTGCTCGAACTCCTCCTGGAACAGCGGGTAGAGCCCGCGCACGGGGCCACCCGCCGCGTCGGCACGCAACACGAACGCGGGCGACTCGACGCCGCGCGCGTGCCGCAGATACGGCTGGATCAGCCCCACGTCCCCGTCCACCAGGTAGGCCCCGAAGCGCGGCGCCTCGTCGTAGAGGCGGATCTCGATCCGGCGCGGCTCGCGCAGCTTCGCCCGGACGCGGCGCATGTGCAGGATGTTGAGCGTGGTCATCCGGGACAGCAGTCCCTTCTTGATGCCCTCGTCGCGCTCGCGCTGCTTCATCGCGTCGCCCGCCGGGTTGAGGAAGAGCAGCCGCATGTCGCACCCGCCGGCGCCGAGTCGGGCCAGATCGCGGCCCGAGTAGTTCTGGCACAGCAGGTTGAGCGAGACGCCCATCGCGTCGATCCCGCGCGCGCCGTCGACCAGGTCGGCGAACGGCAACCGGCGCTGCAGCGCGGAGCGGTCCTGGAAGACGCCCACCACGTCGGCGTAGCGCCCGGCGAACAACTCCTCGACCGCGTCCAGGGCCAGCCGCCGGTCGCCCTGTTCGGCGAGCGGCCCGTCCAGCATGGCCAGCACGCGCAGGCACGCGCGTTCCACCTGGGCGAGCACGTCGGGCGAGAGCACCCGGTTGCGGGCCACGATGTGCCGGCCGATCTCGACCTCCTCCAGGGCGCGTTCCAGCTTGCGCCGGTCCGGCAGGAAGGGCTCGAAGCACCACCAGTTGCGCACCATCAGCTCGCGCAGTTGCGGCAGGGTCAAAAAGGCGATCAGCTCGTCGTCGGCGGGGTCCACGATGTAGCCGCGCCGGCGGCTCATCTCCCGTACCGCCTCGGCCCGTTCGACCCATTCGTTCTGCACGTTGCCGGCCGCGGCGAGCACCCAGGCGCCGTCGTCGTGTGGGTGCTCGCCGGGTCCGTAGACGGGGACGAGCACCGCGCTGATCACCGCGCGCAGCCGCTGCTCGATCAGGTTCAGGTACACGTACGCCCGACCTGCCCGGCGCCCACGCAGCAGGGCGGCGGCCCAGTCGTCCTCGGTCCAGGTGAGCGTCGCGGGGTCTATCCCCGGCAGCGGGTCGGGCGGCCCGGAACCGTCCAGGACGGCCGTGCCGGCGGCCGCGTGGCGGGGGCCGGGCAGGCCGCCCGGGTCGAGGGCGAACGAGCCGGTGTCGGTGAGTCCGACGGTGCCCGGGAGGCCGGCGGTGCCGCCCGGGGGATCGCCGTCGGGACAGGGGGCGTACGGGTCCGGGAAGGTGTCGCCACCCGAGCCGAATCCGGTCGTGCCGTCGAGGCCGGTCGTACTCGTCCCCGCCGCGGGATCCTCGTCGGTTGTCGAGGGTGGCGGGTTGGACTCCCGATCGGCCATCGCGTCCCATCCGTTCGTCGTCGAGCCGGAACCGAACGAGCGTATAGCGAAACCCGGCGGCCTCGGGGGGCCCGCGCGGGCCGGTCGGCGTGCCCCGTTCGGGTGACGAATCCACCGGCATTACCCGGATGGCGTAAGGCGATTGGGGGGACTCGACACGCTCTGGCAACTTCTGCCGAGCAACGCAATGTCCCAGCGAAACAATTGCCGGATGGGGGAGGGTCTTCCCTCCTCCTGGTCCGGGGCGCAACCGAGACGGATCGACGATCCGTCTCATCCGGCAGGAACCGTGGCACCCAGGAGGTCGTCATGTTGGCCACGAACAGCAGGATCCCGGCGGTACACGACGGCGCCGAGGACGATTTCGCCCGGTATCGCGATGTGGTCGCGGGGATCTTCGCGCACCATCGGCGCACCGCGACCCCCGGCAGCGACGGCGTGGCGTGCTCGTGCGGCGGCGCTCGGCCCTGCCGGGAGGAAATGCTCGCCGCCGAACTGCTCGACTGGATCTGACCGTTACGACCACAAATGATCGGCAACGATCGGTTCGGCCGACCGGACGACGCCCGCTCCAGGCATGAAATCCACCCGACCGGGGGACGCCGGAGTGGATTGCACCCCCGGATCGGGTCCGGTACGGGAGACTGCAAGCTGCCGAAATGCTGCCGAAGCACGATCCGCGACAAAGCAGGTTGCTCATGCAGGTCTGGCCCGGTCATTCGTATCCGCTGGGCGCCACGTACGACGGCGCCGGCACCAACTTCGCGGTCTTCTCGGAGGCCGCCGAACGCGTCTGGTTGTGTCTGCTGGACGAGGAGGGCACCGAGGAGCGCATCGAGCTGCGCGAGGCCGACGCCTTCGTCCGGCACGCCTACCTGCCCGGGATCCAACCCGGGCAGCGCTACGGCTACCGCGTCCAGGGCCCGTTCGACCCGGCCGCGGGCGCCCGGTGCAACCCGAACAAGCTGCTGCTCGACCCGTACGCCAAGGCGATGTGCGGCGAGGTGCACTGGCACGAGTCGATGTACGGCTACTCGTTCGAACACCCGGATCTGATGAGCACCACCGACTCCGGTCCGCACACGATGAACTCGGTGGTGATCAACCCCTACTTCGACTGGGGCGACGACCGGCCGCCGCGCACCGGCTACCACGACACGGTGATCTACGAGGCGCACGTGCGCGGGCTGACCCGCAGCCACCCGGGCCTGCCCGAGGAGATCCGGGGCACCTACGCGGGCATGGCGCACCCGGCGGTGATCGAGCACCTGGTGAGCCTGGGGGTGACCGCGATCGAGCTGATGCCGGTGCACCAGTTCGTCCAGGACCACCGGTTGTCCGACCTGGGGATGCGCAACTACTGGGGCTACAACACGATCGGTTTCTTCGCGCCGCACGCGGCCTACTCCTCCACCGGCGAACGCGGGCAGCAGGTCCAGGAGTTCCGCTCGATGGTCAAGGCGCTGCACGCAGCGGGCATCGAGGTGATCCTCGACGTGGTCTACAACCACACCGCCGAGGGCAACCATCTGGGCCCCACACTGTCCTTCCGCGGCCTGGACAACGCGTCCTACTACCGGCTCGCCGACGACAAGCGCTACTACCTGGACACCACCGGCACCGGCAACAGCCTGCTGATGCGCAGCCCGCACGTGTTGCAGCTGATCATGGACTCGCTGCGCTACTGGGTCACCGACATGCACGTGGACGGGTTCCGCTTCGACCTGGCCGCCACGCTGGCCCGGCAGTTCCACGAGGTGGACCGGCTGTCCTCGTTCTTCGACCTGGTCCAGCAGGACCCGGTGGTCTCCCAGGTCAAGCTGATCGCCGAGCCGTGGGACGTCGGCGAGGGCGGCTACCAGGTGGGCAACTTCCCGCCGCTGTGGACCGAGTGGAACGGCAAGTATCGCGACACGGTGCGCGACTTCTGGCGCGGCGAGGAGCGCACCCTCGCCGAGTTCGGCTCGCGGCTGACCGGCTCCTCCGACCTGTACCAGGACGACGGCCGCCGACCGATCGCCTCGATCAACTTCGTCACCTGCCACGACGGCTTCACGCTGCACGACCTGGTGTCGTACAACGACAAGCACAACGCGGCCAACCGTGAGGACAACCGCGACGGCGAGAGCCACAACCGGTCCTGGAACCACGGCGTCGAGGGCGAGACCGACGACCCGGACATCCTCGCGCTGCGCGCCCGCCAACAGCGCAACTTCATCGCCACGCTGCTGCTGTCCCAGGGCGTGCCGATGATCGCGCACGGCGACGAGTTCGGCCGCACCCAGCAGGGCAACAACAACGTCTACTGCCAGGACAACGAACTCTCCTGGGTGCGCTGGCCCGAGGGCGAGGGCCCCGACCTGCTCGAATTCACCCGGATGATGACCCGGCTGCGCGCCGACCACCCGGTCTTTCGGCGCCGCCGCTTCTTCCACGGCAGATCCGTCCAGGGCACCCACGACGAGCTGACCGACATCGCCTGGTTCACCCCCACGGGCGAGGAGATGTCGGACGGCGACTGGTGGGCGGCCGCGGCCAAGTCGGTCGCCGTCTTCCTCAACGGCAACGCCATCTCGGAACCGGACCCGCGCGGCCAAAAGATCACCGACGACTCGTTCCTGCTGCTGTTCAACGCCTCGCACGAGGCAGAGGAGTTCACCATCCCCGTGGACCTGGGCCGATCCTGGACCGTGGTGGTCGACACCGCCGACGACAAGACGGTGATACACGAGCCCAAGTCCCGCCCCACCATCGAGGGCGGCGCCGCCCAGACCGTCGAGCCCCGCTCGCTGGTGGTCCTGCAACGACCGTGACCCGATCACCCGCCGGCGTGGGTTTCACCACCCCGGCGGGTGGTAGGTCGCGGATGTCCGGGGAAGCTTGTCGGCATGACCTCGTCGCCTTCTCGTGTTCCGACCGGCACCTACCGGCTCCAGCTGCAACCCGCCTTCGGGTTCGCCGAGGCCGCCGCAGCCGTGCCCCACCTCGCCTCGCTCGGGGTGAGTCACCTGCACCTGTCGCCGATCCTGCAGGCCGTCCCCGGATCCACCCACGGCTACGACGTGGTCGACCACTCGCGCGTGTCCGCCGACCTCGGCGGCGAGGACGGGCTGCGCGAGTTGGCGACGGCCGCCGCCGCACACGGGCTCGGCATCGTGGTGGACATCGTGCCCAACCACATGGCGGTGCCCGCACCCGAGTCGCTGAACCGGCCGCTGTGGGAGACGCTGCGCGAGGGGGCCGACTCGCCCTACGCCCGCTGGTTCGACATCGACTGGACCCGGCACGACGGGCGCGTCCTGCTGCCCGTGCTCGGCGGCCCGGTCGAGGAGGTCGCCGACGAGCTGATCGTGGACGGCCACGTGCTGCGCTACCACGACCACGAGTTCCCGCTCCGGCCCGGCACCGAAAAGCTCGCACTCGACGAACTGCTCGCCGCCCAGCACTACGAACTCGCGCACTGGCGGCGCGCCGACACCGAACTGAATTACCGCCGCTTCTTCACCATCGCCGGCCTCATCGCCCTGCGCCAAGAGGACGACGAGGTCTTCGCGGCCACCCACGCCACCATGGTGCGGCTGCTGAACGAGGGCCTGATCCACGGGCTGCGGATCGACCACCCCGACGGCCTCGCCGACCCGCGCGCCTACCTGGAGCGGCTGCGCGCCGCCGCGCCGAACGCGTGGATCGTGGTGGAGAAGATCCTCTCCGACGAGGAGACCCTGCCCGCCGACTGGGCCTGCGACGGCACCACCGGCTACGACGCGCTGCGCCGGGTGGACAACCTCTTCCTGGACCCCGAGGGCGCCGACCCGCTGCGCGCGCTGCACCGCGAACAAACCGGGGTGCGCGAAGGCTTCGACTACCTCGCGCAAGAAGCCAGGGCCGAGGTCCTCGCCGGCGGCCTGGCCACCGAGTTCGCCCGGCTGCGCCGCACCCTGGACCGGCTGGAGCCGGTGGCCGGAGCCGGCGACGTCGGCCGCGCGCTGCCCCCGCTGCTGACCGCGTTCCCCACCTACCGCCCCTACCCCGGCGCCGGTCCCGGCTCGATCGCCGCGATGGCCCGGGCCCTGACGGGAGTCCCGGGACAGGTTTCCGAGGCGGCCCGCGAGATCGCCGAACTGGCGCTCGCCGACGGTGAGTTCGGCATCCGCTTCGGCCAGGTCGCGGCGGCGCTCGCGGCCAAGGGCGTGGAGGATCGTGCGTTCTACCGCTGGTACACCCTGAGTTCGCTGAACGAGGTCGGCGGCGCGCCCGACACGTTCGGGTTGGACATCGCCGGGTTCCACGCCGCCTGCCGGCGCATGTCCCCGACCACGATGACCACGCTGAGCACCCACGACACCAAGCGCAGCGAGGACGTCCGGGCCCGCCTGTCGGTGCTCGCGGAGATCCCCGAGGACTGGGCGCAGCGGGTGCACGCCTGGAACGACCGGTCCCGACCGCACCGTTCCGAATTCCGCTTCGGCCCGGACCGCTACGACACCTACCTGCTGTGGCAGACCCTGGTCGGCGCCTGGCCGCTCACTCCGGACCGGGCGGTCGCCTACCTGCGCAAGGCGATGCGCGAGGCGGCCCGGGAAACCACCTGGGCCGACCCGAACCCGGACTACGAGACGGCGAGCGAGGCATTCGTGCGCGCCGTCCTCGCCGACGACGAACTCACGGCCGACATCGCCGACTTCGTCGCCGTGGTGGACCGCGCCGCACACGCGGTCTCGCTCGGCGCCAAGCTGGTCCAGCTGACCATGCCGGGCGTACCGGACGTGTACCAGGGCGGCGAACTGGCGCTGTACACCCTCGTCGACCCGGACAACCGGGCCCCCGTCGACTTCGGGCGCGAGCACGGCCCGCTGGACACGCTCAAACTCGAGGTCACCTCCGCCGCGCTGCGGCTGCGCCGCGCGCATCCCGACTGGTTCGCCGGCGCCTACACGCCGCTGCGCGCTCGCGGCAAGGAGGCGGACCACGCCATCGCCTTCATCCGCGGCGGCGAGGCGATCACCGTGGCGACCCGGCTGCCGGCCGGTCTCGCCGCCAAGGGCGACTGGGGCGGCGCGCTGCTCCCGCTGCCCGAGGGCCGCTGGGTCGACGCGCTGACCGGCGGCACGTACACCGGCCAGGCCCGCCTGCGGCACATCCTGGAGGACCTGCCCGTCGCCCTGCTCACCCGGGGCTGACCGGCCGGGGCCGGCGCCCGGCCGTTCCCCTCCGTTCGCACCCGCTCCCCCGTTCGCACCCGTTCCCGAAAGGACACAACCATCGTGGTCAGGTTCGAGGTCTGGGCTCCGAAAGCGTCGTCCCTGGAGGTCGTCGTCGACGGCCGACGCAAGCCGATGCGCGACGCGAACCGGCCGGGGTGGTGGCAGGCGGACGTACCGACGGCGGTACACGGCAGCGACTACGCGTTCGCCATCGACGGCAACGACCCGCTACCCGACCCGCGGTCGCCGTGGCAGCCCACCGGCCCCGACGGCCCGAGCCGCGTGGTCGACCACGCGGGGTACGCGTGGGGCGACGGGGCCTGGACCGGCCGGCCGCTCCCGGGCGCGGTCGTCTACGAGCTGCACATCGGTACGTTCACCACCGAGGGCACGTTCGCCGCGGCCGTCGAGCGCCTCGACCACCTGGTCGACCTCGGCGTCACCCACGTCGAGGTGATGCCGGTGTCCGCGTTCCCGGGCCGGCACGGGTGGGGCTACGACGGCGTGTGCCCGTGGGCGGTGCACGAGCCCTACGGCGGCCCGGACGGCCTCAAGCGGTTCGTGGACGCCTGCCACGTGCACGGCCTGGGTGTGATCCTCGACGTCGTGCACAACCACCTGGGCCCGTCCGGGAACCACCTGCCCGCCTTCGGCCCCTACTTCACCGACCGCTACCGCACCCCGTGGGGCTCGGCGGTGAACCTGGACGGCCCGGGCTCCGACGAGGTCCGCGCCTACCTGGTCGGCAGCGCGCTGATGTGGCTGCGCGACTACCACGTGGACGGACTGCGCCTGGACGCGGTGCACGCGCTCGCGGACAACCGCGCGGTGCCGTTCCTGGAGGAGTTGTCCGAGGCGGTGGACAAGCTCGCCGCCGCCACCGGCCGGCCGCTGTTCCTGATCGCCGAGTCGGACCTGAACGACCCCCGCGTGGTCACCCCGCGCGAGAGTGGCGGCATGGGCGTGCAGGCCCAGTGGAGCGACGACTTCCACCACGCGTTGCACGCCCTGCTCACCGGCGAACGCCAGGGCTACTACGGCGACTTCGGCTCGATGGGCACCCTCGCCAAGACGCTCACCCGGGTCTGGCTGCACGACGGCACCTGGTCCTCGTTCCGCGAGCGCACGCACGGCCGCCCGGTGCCCACCTCGCGGATGCCCGCCTACCGTTTCCTGGGCTACCTCCAGACCCACGACCAGGTCGGCAACCGGGCCACCGGCGACCGGATCTCGGCGACCCTGCCGCCGGCCCTGCTCGCGGCGGGCGCCGCGCTCGTGCTCACCGCGCCGTTCACCCCGATGTTGTTCATGGGCGAGGAGTGGGGCGCGTCCACGCCCTGGCAATACTTCACCGACCACACCGACCCGGAGCTGGCCGAGGCGGTACGCAACGGCCGCCGCGCCGAGTTCGCCTCGCACGGCTGGGACGCGGCGCAGATCCCCGACCCGCAGTCGGCGCAGACCGTGCGCGACTCGTGCCTGGACTGGAAGGAGCCCGCCCGCGCCCCGCACGCGGCCCTGCTGGCCTGGTACCGGCGGCTGATCGCGCTGCGCCGGGAATGGGAGAACCTGACCGACCCGGACCTGACCCGGGTGCAGGTCAGCTTCGAGGAGACCGCCGGCTGGCTGATGGTGCACCGGGGCGCGTTCCGTACCGCGGTCAACCTGGCCGAGCAGCCCGCGACGCTGCCGATGGGCACCGGGGCGGCGGAGATCGTCGCGGCCTGGGACGACCGCGCGGAGATCCGCCGGGGCCTGGTCGGCACCACCCTGCGGCTGCCCGCGACCTCGGTCGCGGTGGTCCGGATCGGCACCCGCTAGGGAGTGCCGCCTCGCCGACCGCGACCGCCGGCCCGGGTGGTCGGGACGCTCAGGCGTCGAGCAGGCGCTTGCGCTCGGCCTCGACGTCGAAGTCGCCCGCCGGGTACCGGGGGTCCAACTCGGTCAGATGCTCCAGGAGCAGCCGGCTGATCGCCCAGTTGCGGTACCACTTGCGGTCGGCCGGCACCACGTACCAGGGTGCCGCGTCGCCGTCGCACTTCTCCAGCGCGGCCTCGTAGGCGGTCCGGTAGTCGGGCCACACGGAACGCTCGTCGATGTCGGCCGGGTTGAACTTCCAGTGTTTGTCCGGATTGTCGAGCCGGGCCAGCAGGCGTTCCTTCTGCTCTTCGGGCGAGATGTGCAGGAAGACCTTGATCACGGTCACCTCGTCCTTGGCCAGGCCCTGCTCGAAGCGGTTGATCGTGGCGTAGCGGCGCGACCACACCTGACGCGGGACCAGGTTGCGCACCCGCGCGATCAGTACGTCCTCGTAGTGCGAGCGGTCGAACACGCCGATCAGACCTGGCCCGGGCACCTGGGTGCGGACCCGCCACAGGAACGGGTGGGCGAGCTCCTCCTCGGTCGGCGCCTTGAACGCGTGGATGTGGCAGCCCGACGGGTTGAACTGGCCGATCACGTGCTTGACCGTGCCGCCCTTGCCGGAGGTGTCCATGCCCTGGACCACCAGGAGCACCCGGCGGCGCGCGCCGCTGGCCACGGCCTGCGCGTACAGCCGCTCCTGGAGCTCGGCCAGCCGGGGTCCCATCGCGCCGATGTCGGCGAGCGCGTCGGCCTTGTCGCCCGCGAAGCTCGGCGTGGCGCGCGGGTCGATCGCGGCCAGGTCCACCGGGCCGCCCGGCAGCCGCAACGCGGCCCGTACGGACGGCACATCGGCCGGGGGCGCGTACTTCTCGGCGGGCACCTCGACGAGCACCCGGAGCCGGGGCGGGGCGGGCTCGGGCACCTGCTCGGCCAGGCCCGGCTCGACGGCGGACGAGGCGGTCGGGTCGACGGCGGGCTCGGCAGCGGGGTCGGCGTCGGGGTCCGGATCGTCCGCCGGGTCGGCGACCAGGTGCACGGCCGGGCCGACGGCGGGCTCCGGGTCCGCGGCCGGTGCCTCGGCGATCGCGCGCTCGGCCTCGGTCTGCTTCGCGAGTGCCTTGGCCGCCTTCGCGGCCTCGGCGGCGACCCGCTCGGCCGCGGCCTCCAACGCCTCGGCGGCCTTACGATCGGCCTTCTTCGTGGCCTTCTTCGCCGCCTTGGCGAGGTCGGCCTGCGCTTCGCGCTCGGCCTTGAGCACCTTGGCCGCCTTCTTCGCGGCCTTCTTGGCGGCCTTGGCCGCCTCGTCGACCCGGTCCGCCTTCGCGGCTCGGGCGACCTTGTCGAGCTTGGCGGCCTTCTTGGCGGCCTTGTCCTTGTCGAGCTTCGCGGGCTTGTCGAGCTTCGCGGCCTTCGCGGGCTTGGCGGCCTTGTCGCCCTTCGCGGGCTTGTCGCCCTTCGCGGACTTGTCGAGCTTGGCGGCCTTGGCTGCCTTCTTCGTGGCTGTCGCCCCCTTCACGACCGCCTCGGCGTCCGGGGCCTCGCCCAGACCCACCGGCGTCGACCCCTTCGCGCCCCGGTCGGCCCTGCCTGCACTCCTGCCGTCGGCCTTCTTCGCCATGCCGCTGCCTCCGCGTCGTCGGGACCCGGGTCCGATGATGCCGCACCGACCCGCCGATCGCCCACGGGCGGTACCGCGGCGGCGGATCAGCGAGGGGCGGGGATGCGCTCGGCGCCGTCGCGGGCCATCGAAACCAGGCGCGAGATCGCGCGCAGGTACTTCTTGCGGTAGCCGCCGCCGAGCAGTTCCTCGGTGAACAGTTCGTCGAACGGCACGCCCGAGGCCACCACCGGCAGCTCGCGGTCGTACATCCGGTCCGCGAGCACCACCAGACGCAGCGCGGTGCCCTGGTCCTCGACCGGGTGCACCCCGTGCCAGAAGACACCGGTGATCCCGTCGAGCATCGCGCCGTAGCGGCTGGGGTGCACCGTGGCCAAGTGCGCGAGCAGCGCGGGGAAGTCGTCCAGCGCGGCGCCGTCGGGCGCGGTCTCGGCGGCCGCGGTGACCATGTCCTCGGCCACCGGCGCGGGCGCCGCCGGCAGGCCCCGGTGCCGGTAGTCCTCGCCGTCGATGCGCAACGCCTCGAAACGCGAGGACAACCCCTGTATCTCGCGCATGAAGTCCTGCGCGGCGAACCGTCCTTCGCCGAGTTTGTCCGGCAGCGTGTTCGAGGTCGCGGCGAGCTTGACGCCGGCGTCGGCGAGCTTGCCCAGGAGGGTGGACACCAGGACGGTGTCGCCCGGGTCGTCGAGTTCGAACTCGTCGATGCACAGCAGCCGGTGTCCGGACAGCGCCTCGACGGTCCGCCGGAATCCGAGCGCGCCGACCAGATTGGTCAGCTCGACGAAGGTGCACAGCGACTTCGGGCCGGGCGAGGCGTGCCACAGCGAGGCCAGCAGGTGGGTCTTGCCGACGCCGTAGCCGCCGTCGAGGTAGATCCCGCTCGGCCCGGCCGCCTGCTCCCGGCGGAACCAGCGGCGCTTGGCGCCGTCCCCGTTCAGCTCCGCCGCGAACCGCTCCAGCCGGACCACGGCCGCGGCCTGCCCGGGTTGATTCGGGTCGGGGATGTACGTGTCGAAACGCACGTCGCCGAACCGCGGCGGCGGGACCATCTCGGCGACGAGGCGGTCGGCGGGGACGCTGGGGTGGCGCGTGGTCAACGACACAGGAGCTACGGACACGATCATCAAGCCTACGACGCGTGCGAAACTCGGTCGCATGCGCCGTCTCCTTCCCGTGCCCTCCACCCCCGACGAACCCGACGTCGACCTGGTCGAGGCCTATGCCTATCCCCCCGACCGCACCTGGCTGCGGGCGAACATGGTGGCGAGCCTGGACGGCGCCGCGCAGGCCCCCGACGGCCTCTCCGCCGGACTGTCCTCGCCCGCGGACAAGCGCGTGTTCGGCGTGCTGCGCGGCCTGGCCGACGTGATCGTGGTGGGCGCCGCCACCGTGCGCCAGGAGGGCTACCGGCCGCCGCGCCCCAGGCCCGCCTACGCCGCCGCCCGGGCCGCCGCCGGGCAGTTGCCCGCGCCGGTGATCGCGATCGTCTCGCGCAGCCTCGCCATCGACTTCACCACGCCACTGTTCACCGAGGCGGTCACCCCCACCATCGTGATCACCTGCGAGGAGGCCCAGCCCAAGGGCCTGGCGGCGGCGGCCGAGTACGGCGACGTGCTCCTGGCCGGGCGCGACCGGGTCGACCTGGGCCTGGCCCTGGACGCGCTGGCCGCCCGCGGGCTGACCCGGCAGCTCACCGAGGGCGGCCCACACGTACTGGCGCAGATCGCCGCGTGCGGCCGGCTGGACGAGCTGTGTCTGACCGTGAGCCCGCTGCTGACCTCGGGACCCGCCCACCGGCTCCTGGCCGGCCCCGCGCTCCCCGAGGCACAGGCGATGCGCCCGATCTCGATCCTCGAGGAGGACGGCGCGCTGTTCTCCCGCTACGTCCGCGCGTAACGCGTGCCTTCGGCACCCGGCCGGGGCCGTTGCGGCGGCCCCGGCGGCGCCCGCCGGTCGGCGAAAGTGGGAGGGTGAACTCCCGGGCAGACGGGGCACAGACACCCGGCTCGGCCGATGGATCAAGGGAGAGTTGCGTGTACACGATCGTGCTGCTCGTGGAAAAGGTCCTGAACGAGGCGGACGTCGCGTTCGTGACCGGCCTGCACGAGGGCGTCGAGACGTCGTTCGTGGTGGTCCTGCCCGGCAAGGCCGACCACCGCAAACTGCTCCAGGCGCTGGACGACGTGGCCCTGGTGCGCCTGGACGAGGCGGCCGAGGACATCGAGCAGCGGCCCGGCCCCGACGACGGCGCGGAGGCGGCCCGACGCACCCTGGAGGCGAGCGTGGCGGCACTGCGCGCGAGCGGCGCCGACGCCGTCGGCGAGACCACCCCCGGCCGGGACCCGCTGGACACCCTCAAGCAGATCGTCGACCGGCACCACGCCGACGAGGTGATCGTGCTCACCGACCCGCACTTCATCGAAGAGGTCTTCCACCGCGACTGGGCCTCGCGGGCCCGACAGAACGTGGGCGTGCCGGTGCTCAAGCTCTTCGCACACGACATGAGCTGACACAATCGCGGGGAGCCCGCGCCGAACGCGGGTCCACCCCACTCGAAGGAGCCCGCTTCATGGCACCCCCCGCCGAGCCCGTCGACCTCGGCAGCCCGTTCTTCGTCGGCATCGGTGGCGCCGGCATGTCGGGGCTCGCCAAGATCCTCGCGATCCGCGGCGCGAGGGTCTCCGGCAGCGACGCCAAGGACTCCACCCAGGTGCTGGCGCTGCGCCGGCTCGGCTGCACGGTGCATGTGGGCCACGATCGGGCGAACGTCGCCGAGGACGTCTCGTGCGTGGTCGTGTCCTCGGCGATCCGGGAGGACAACCCCGAACTGGTCGTCGCGCGCGAGCGGGGCATCCCGATCGTGCATCGCGCGGACGCGCTGGCCCGGCTGATGGACGGCCGGCGCTCGGTGGCCGTCGCGGGCACGCACGGCAAGACCACCACGACGAGCATGCTCGCGGTCGGCCTGACCTCGCTCGGCCTGGACCCCTCCTTCGCGATCGGCGCCGACCTCAACGAAGCGGGCAGCAACGCCCACCACGGCCTGGGCGAGATCTTCGTGGCCGAGGCGGACGAAAGCGACCGCAGCTTCCACAAGTACGCGCCCGAGGTGGCCGTGGTGTTGAACGTGGAGCTGGACCACCACGCCAACTACGGCTCGCTGGACGACGTGCTCGACGCGTTCGAGATCTTCGCCGGCCGGATCGTGCCCGGCGGCACGCTGGTGCTCTCCGCCGACGACGCGGGCGCCGGCGCCCTGCGCGAGCGGCTGGCGGTCTCCGCGCCGACGCTGAACGTGGTCACCGTCGGCGAGCACGAGGCCGCGGATCTGCGCCTGACGCAGATCGAGGCGTCGGGCCTGAGCAGCCGGGTCACCGTGCACGGCAAGGCCGTGGGCGGCGAGCTGGTGCTGGCCGTCGCGGTGCCGGGGCGGCACAACGCGTCCAACGCGGTGATGGCGCTCGCGGTGGGCCTGGCGCTGGGTGTCGAGCCGCGGCGCATGGCCGACGGGCTGGCCAACTACCAGGGCGTGCGCCGGCGGTTCCAGCTCAAGGGCGAGGAGGGCGGCATCCGGGTCGTCGACTCGTACGCGCACCACCCCACCGAGATCGCCGCCGACCTGGCCACCGCCCGCGGCGCGGTGGGCGCGGGCCGGGTGATCGCGGTGTACCAGCCGCACCTGTTCAGCCGCACCCAGCAGCTCGGGGTGGAGATGGGCCGCGCGCTCGCCGCCGCCGACATCGCCGTGGTGATGGACATCTACGCCGCCCGGGAGGACCCGCAGCCCGGCGTGACCAGCAACATCGTCGCGCACGCCGCGCTGGACAACGGCGGCTTGGTGCGTACCGAGCACAGCTGGTCCGACGTGGCCGGCTCGGTGGCCGCGCTGGCCCGCCCCGGCGACCTGGTCCTGACCATGGGCGCGGGCGACGTGACCCTGCTCGGCCCGGAGATCCTGGACACCATCCGCACCCGCGGCACCGCCGCCGCTCGCTGAGCCGTCCGCCCACCGGCGCCGTGCCGTCCCTCGGGGAACGTCGCGGCGCCGTTGCGTGTTGGATGTGCACATGGCCTACAAAATCGAGAAGACCGACGACCAGTGGCGGGCCGAGCTGACCCCGGACGAGTTCCGGGTGCTGCGTCGGGCGGGCACCGAGCGTGCCTGGACGGGCGAGTACACCGAGACCAAGACGACCGGCGTCTACCGCTGTCGGGCGTGCAAGGCGGAGCTGTTCCGCTCCGACACCAAGTTCGACAGCCACTGCGGCTGGCCGTCGTTCTACGCGCCGCTGGCCGAGGACCGGGTCGAATACATCGAGGACGACACGATGGGCATGACCCGGGTCGAGGTGCGCTGCGGGACCTGCGGCTCGCACCTGGGGCACGTGTTCGAGGGTGAGGGCTACGGGACGCCCACCGACCAGCGCTACTGCATCAACTCCATCTCGCTGACCCTGGAGCCGGACCCGCAGGGCTGAGCCGAGGCGCGGGTCGGCCCTACGGCCGGCCCGAGCGCCGCCGCCCGTTCAAACATCGGTACGGACGGTGCGGCAAAACTCACATCCAGCCCGCGTGCGGCGGGTGCGTCCGCTATGTCTGGGGACCATGAATCCCTGGCTGCCACCCCTCGCGTACTCGGTCTGGACGGCGCTCGTACTCGGCGTCGCCATCGGGTCCGCCCGGCGCGGCGGCCGGCGGGCGAACCGGGCGCGCCTGGCCGAACTGGGCGCCGCCGAATACGCGTTCGTTGTCGGCGGCGCGGCCCGCGCGGCCGACGTGTCGATCCTGGCCCTGCTCGGCGAGGGCGCGCTGCACCTGAACCGCGACGGGCAGGTGGTCGCGGCCCGGGCGGCGGCCGACGCGGCGGGCGACGCGCCGCTGCGGATCCTGGATCGGGAGTACGGCGGCCTGCCGCTGCGCGACCTGCGCGCCCGGGTGGCCGCGGCGCCGCAGATCCAGGGCATCGGCGCCGACCTGTTCGCGGCCGGCCTGATCGCCCGCCCGGACGCGGGTCCGCGCCGACTGCCCCGCTGGGCGCTGTTCGCCACCCTCCCCCTTGGCCTGGCCACCGCGGTCGCGGGCTTCGTCCGCGCCGACGACGCGACCTCGGGCGCGCTGCCGTGGGTGGGCCTGCTGCTCGCGGTGATCGGCAGCCAGGCGTGTGTCGCGGGCCTGCTGCTCCTGGGCGTGTTCGGCGAGCGGCTGGTGCCCACCGCGCCGACCACGCGCCGGCTGATCCGGCTGCGCCGCGACGAGGCGGCCGTGGCCGCGCTCGGCGCCGACGACCTGGGCGCGGTCGCCCTGTGGGGCCTGGACCGCTTCCCCGACCCGGTGGTCAAGGAGATCTTCCGCCGCAACGCGCCCACCCCCGCCGGCCGCCCCCCGGAGTCCGTCTGGTGCGGCAACACCTCCTGTGCCTCCCCCCAGGGCGCCCGGGCCGGCTCCTGCGGCGGCACCGCCGACGGCTGCGGCAACTGACCCGACCGCGCCCGTCGCGCGGCCCGCAATCCGTCGGTGTCGCGGGCCACTTGCCGCGCGGGGCGTCCGGAGCGGGCGAATCGAGGGAACTCCGCCTGTTTCGGTCCGGGACGGACCCGCCATGCTGGACGTATGCGGACAGCGGTGGGAATCGGATGGCGGCCCGAGATCGATCTGACCGTCGAGCGCCTGGCCGGCGTCGACTTCGTCGAGGTCGTCGCGGAGAACGTGTGCGTCGGACACCTGCCCGAGTCGCTGCGCGTGTTGTGCGAGCGCGGCGTCGAGGTGATCCCGCACGGCGTCGGCCTCGGCCTGGCGGGCGCGGACCGTCCCGACCCCGCACGCCTTGCCCGGCTGGCGGAGGTGGCGGGAGCCCTCGGCTCGCCGGTGATCAGCGAACACCTGGCGTTCGTCCGGGCCGGCGGCATGGAGGCCGGTCACCTGCTGCCGACGCCGATGACGTGGGACGCGCTCGACGTGGTCACGGAAAACGTCCGCATCGCCCAGGACGCGCTGCCGGTCCCGCTCGCCCTGGAGAACCCCGCGACGCTGCTGACCTGGCCCGACAACGAGATGAGCGAGGCCCGCTTCCTGACCGAACTGGTCGAGCGCACCGGCGTGCGGCTGCTGATCGACGTGGCCAACCTGCACACCCAGCGGATCAACCACGGTGTCGACCCGGCCGCCGCACTGGCCGAACTCCCACTGGAGGCGGTGGAGTACGTACACGTCGCCGGCGGCGTCGAACGCGACGGCCTGTGGCACGACACCCACGCGCACCCGGTGACCGCGCCGATCCTGGAGGTGCTGGCCACGCTGTGCGGGCTGCGCCCGCCGCCGCGCGTACTGCTCGAACGCGACAGCGACTTCCCTACGGCGGGCGAGATCGCCGCCGAATTGGCCGCGATCCGGGGCGTGGTGGACCGGACGGCGGTGCGCCGGTGAGCGCGCGCGAGCGGCTGGCCGCACAGCAGACCGCGCTGCTCGCGGCACTGGTCGCCGGCGGGCCGACACCGCCGGGCTTCGATCCGGACCGGGTGCGCGTACAGGCCCGCGCGCTGGCCGCCAAACGGCGCGACTCGGCGCTGCGCGCGCTGCCGGAGCTGGCGACGACGCTGGGCCCGCGCTGGCCGGGCGAGTTCATGGCCTGGGCCCTGGTCCACCCAAAGCCCGCCGAGGGAGGCACCCGCGCCGACGTACACGCCTTCGCGGCCCATCTGTGGGAGCGGGACGCGCTGCCGAAGGCGCTGGCCGAGGTGTTCGTCGAACGAAAGCCGTCCCGATGGGCCCGGCTGCGCGCCCGATTCGCATCCCGCGCGCCGGCCGGCCACGGGTAGGCACTTCACGCACGGGGGTCGACACCATGTTCTGGTTGCTGCTCGGGGTGTTGGTGGTCCTCGCCGCCGCCCTGCCGATCGTGATTGTCGTCGTGGCCCACCGCGCGGCCCGACGCCGGCTCCGCCACACCTTCGGCCGACCGGCGGGACCGGCCTTCGGGCGGGCACCGGGCACCGGCAGGCCGTACGGCGGCGGGCCCGGTCCGTACCCCGACCCGTGGCCACTCGGCCCGCAGGGATACCAGGGGCACGACGCGCACGACCACCATCACCATCACCACTGGCACGGCCACCACACCTCGTGCGGCATCGGTTGGTCCTGCGGGGCGGGCGCAGGCGGCGATTCCTCGGGTTCGAGCGGGACGTCCTGTTCTAGTGGATCGTCCTGCGGGTCGTCGTGTTCGAGCGGGTCGTCCTGCTCCAGCGGATCGTCCTGTTCGAGTTCGACCTAGATTCGACGCGTCGCCGCGCCCCGGTCGGTCGGAGCGGTCGATCGCGGTCCGACCGACCGGGGTGAAGGCTCAGACCAGACCGGCGAGCAGTTCGGCGACCGGGTGCCGGCGACCGGTGTAGAACGGCACCTCCTCGCGCACGTGGCGGCGCGTCTCCGAGCCGCGCAGGTGCCGCATCAGGTCGACGATGCGGTGCAGCTCGTCCGCCTCGAAGGCGAGGATCCACTCGTAGTCGCCCAGCGCGAACGACGGCACCGTGTTGGCCCGCACGTCCGGGTAGCCGCGCGCCATCCGCCCGTGCTCGGCGAGCAGCCGGCGGCGCTCGTCGTCCTCCAGCAGATACCACTCGTACGAGCGCACGAACGGGTACACCGCGACGTAGTCGCGCGGGGTCTCCTCGGCCAGGAAGGCCGGGATGTGGCTCTTGTTGAACTCGGCCGGACGGTGCAGCGCCATGTTCGACCACACCGGCTCCAGGAGCCGGCCCAGGCCGGTGCGCCGGAAGAGGTTGTACGCCTCCTGAAGCGCGTCCGAGTCCTCCGCGTGCCACCAGATCATCAGGTCCGCGTCGGCGCGCAGGCCGGAGACGTCATAGGTGCCGCGCACCACGACGTCCTTGTCGAGCAGCTGCTCGAACAACTGCTCGACCTCGCCCGCCAGCCCGGCCCGCGCACCCGGCAGCGGCTCACGGAGTCGGAAGACCGACCACATCGTGTACCTGATCACCTGGTTGAGGTCGCGGGCCTTGCGCCGGGCCGGCGCGGGTTCGCCTGCGGACTCCGGGCCGTCGGCGTTGAGGGCGGCGTCGACCACCGCTGCGGCGGCGTCGACCGGTTCCGGGCTGTTCTCCGCGGTGCTTTGCGTCATGGTCCGATTCTGCCTGGCTCGTCCCCGCGCTCAGTGCACGGGGCGCGCGTACGGCCTGGCGAGCTGCGCCAGCACCTCGGTCGCGGCCTTGGTCGCGCTCGCCACACACGCCGGGATGCCGACGCCCTCGTACACCGCACCGCACACCGCCAGGCGCGGCAACCGCTCGACCGCGTCGCGCACGCAGGCGATGCGACCGAGGTGGCCGACCGCGTACTGGGGCAGCCCGCCGCCCCAGCGGGTGACCCGGGTGTCGATCGGCTCGGCGGTCAGTCCGACCGCCTCGCGCAGGTCGTCGAGCGAGTCGGCGATCAGTTCGGCGTCCTCGCGCTGGAGCACCGCCTCCTCGCCGGCGCGGCCGAGCGAGGTGCGCAGCACGAACAGGTCCGGATCCGATTCGGCGAGCCAGCCCCACTTGTTCGACGCGAACGTGCTCGCCTTGATCCGCCGGCCGTCCACCGGCGGCACCAGGAACCCGGTTCCGGCGGGCGTCGACGCCAGGTCGGCGCGCCGGAACGCGAGGGTCACCAGCGCCATGCCCGCGTATTCGATCGAGGACAGTTCGACCGCCGCGACCGTCGAGTGCGGGCGCAGGAGGCGGGCCGCGGGCGCGGCCGGTACCGCGAGCACCACCGCGTCCGCCTCGATCGGGACGGGGGTGTTGGTCGGCCCGGTGATCAGCCGCCAGCCGGTCGGCGTGCGCTCCAACTCGCGCACGGTGGTCCGGGTCCGGATGCTGCCGCGCCCACCGGCCACCACGGCGCCGGCGACCGCGAGCGGCAGCCGCCCGACACCGCCGCGTACCCCCATGAACACCGGCCCCGCGGGCCGCTCGGCGGCGTCGTCGAGCAGGTGGCGCACCCCCGCCACCAGCGAGCCGCCGGAGCGGGCGATCGGCAACAGCTGCGGGACGGCGGCGGCGAGCGAGATGTCGTAGGCGTTGCCCGCGTACACCCCACCGAGCAGCGGCTCGACGAGCCGGTCCACCACCTCGTGGCCGAGCCGTTCGGCGACGTAGCGGCCGACCGAGACGTCGTCCTCGTAGCGGTGCGGCGCCAGCGCGTGGTCCAGCGGGATCCGGGCCAGGCCCGCCGGCGACAACACCCCGCTCGCCGCCAGCGGCTCCAGGTCGCCCGGCACACCCATCACATGGCCGCGCGGCATCGGCCGCAACGCACCACGCGTCCACAACGACGCGCCCGCGGTGGCCGGCGGCTGAAGATCGTCGCCCAACCCGACCTCACGAGCCAGGTCGATCGCCTCAAAACGCCGAGCCAACATCGACTCCGCACCCTCGTCGACCGCAACCCCGGCAATACTCCCGGCATGCAGCTTCCCCCCCACCCGGGAAGCCCCCTCGAGCACGGTAACGGTGAGCCCGGGATCCCCATCCCGCAGCAAAACCCAGGCAGCCGTCAACCCGGCGATCCCACCACCGACAACAACCACATGCCGCCCGCCACCCACCACCGAACCACCCACGTCACACCCGCTCCCGAAAGCCGCCCCAACCGAACCCCCGAAGCCAAACCCCCCTAAGCCCCAACCGCAACCCGACAACCCCAAGCCACCCAACCCGGCAGAGCCAGGCCAACCCCACCCACCCCAACTCACCAAACCCGGGGCACCAAACCCACCAGCCCCAAACAACCCAGCTCACCAAATCCAACCCACAACGCCCAATAAGCCCACCCAACCAGACCAACCCAGCGAACCCACCTGCCCCAACCACCCCAGCCGAACCCGGCCCAACCAAGCCGATCCGCCCAACCCATCCAGCCCAACCAGCCAACCCGGCCCGATCCGACCAATCCGCCAGCCGGCCAAGTCAGCCCACCAAAATCAGCCCGGCCGGCGCATGAGGCCACCCCAACCCGACCAAATCCCAACGCCGGCCCAACCACAAACCGCTTCAGCCCGGCCGGCGCTTGAAGCCACCCAACCCAACCCCGACCCCAGCCCGACCGGCGCTTGAGGCCAAGCCACCCAGCTCACCGCAACCAATCCAGCCCGGCCGGCGCATGAGGCCACCCCAACCCGACCAAATCCCAACGCCGGCCCAACCACCACATCAGCCCGGCCGGCGCTTGAGGCCAAGCCACCCACCCCCAGCCCGGCCGAACCGCAAACCCAAGCGCAGCGCGGGCGCAGCCCGGGCCACGGCGAGCCCGGCCGGCGCATGAGGCCAAAAGCCGACCTACCGAGCGCCGGCCGAGTGCACATGCGCCACCAGGCGCGTGAGCACCTCGGGGTCCGTATTCGGCAAAACCCCATGCCCCAAATTGAAAATGTGCCCCTCCGCACCACGCCCCGCCGCCAACACCTCATCGGCCTTGGCCCGAACCGCCTCCCACGGCGCGAACACCACCGCCGAGTCCAGGTTCCCCTGCAACGCCCGCCCCGGTCCCACCCGCCGCGCCGCCTCGTCCAGCGGGATGCGCCAGTCGACGCCCACCACGTCCGCCCCGGCCTCGCCGAACATGCGCAGCAACTCGCCGGTGCCCACCCCGAAGTGGATCCGCGGCACGCCGTAGTGCTCGACCGACGCCAAGACCTTCGTGCTCGCCGGCAGCACCGACGCCCGGTAGTCCGCCGCGGACAGCGCCCCGGCCCACGAGTCGAACAGCTGGATCGCCGACGCGCCCGCCTCGATCTGTACCTTCAGGAACGCCGAGGTGATCTCCGCGAGCCGGTCCACCAGGTCGGCCCACAGCTGCGGGTCGCCGTACATCAGCGCCTTGGTGCGCTCGTGGTTCTTCGACGGCCCGCCCTCGACCAGGTAACTCGCGAGGGTGAACGGCGCACCGGCGAAGCCGATCAGCGGCGTGGCGCCCAACTCGCCGACGAGTTGGCCGACCGCCTCGGTGATGTACGGCACGTCGTCGGGCGTGAGGTCGCGCAACTGCGCGAGGTCGGCGCGCGAGCGGATCGGGTTCGCCACCACGGGACCGACACCGGGCTTGATGTCGAGGTCGACCCCGATCGCCTTGAGCGGGACCACGATGTCGCTGAAAAAGATCGCCGCGTCCACCCCGTGCCGCCGCACCGGCTGCAGCGTGATCTCGGTGACCAGGTCCGGCCGCATGCACGAGTCGAGCATCGCGATGCCCTCGCGCAGCTTGCGGTACTCGGGCAACGAACGGCCCGCCTGACGCATGAACCACACCGGGGTGTGCGGGACGGGTTCGCGCCGGCAGGCGCGCAGGAAGGCCGAGTCGCGGACGGTGGCGTGCGGAAGGCTCGTTTCGGTCACATCCGCCATGGTCCCAGACGCACGCGGGCGGCCCAGACGGAGCACCCCGCCCGGCGCGTCGCCCGGGCCCGACCCCCCCGATGCGGCCTAGGCTGCCAGGCATGGCAGGAGTCGGCGAGACCGAGGAGCCCGAGGAGTTCCGGCAGGCACTGGCCGGATGGCGGGCCGCGGTCCTGCGCCCGGAGATCGTGCTGGAGGAGATGGCCCGGCCGCGTGGCCTGGCGCCGTACTCCGCCGCGTTCGCCGCCGAGGTGGCGCTCGGCGAGGACGAGGACGAACTCGCCGGCGGCCGGATCGTGCTGCTGCACGACCCGGCGGGCCACGAGGCGTGGGAGGGCACGTTCCGCGTGGTCACCATGACCCGCGCCGAACTCGAACCCGAACTGGCGATGGACCCGCTGCTGCCCGAGGTCGGCTGGACCTGGCTGACCGAGTCGCTGTACGCGGTCGGCGCGACCTATCGCGCCCCCAGCGGCACGGTCAGCCGCAGCACCTCGCAGGGCTTCGGCGGACTCTCCGGACAGATCGCCCGCACCGAGATCGAGGTCAGGGCGTCGTGGACACCGGCCGACGACGAGTTGCTGCCGCATCTGCTGGCGTGGACCGAACTGCTGTGCACCTGCGCCGGTTTGCCACCGGTGACGGCCGGGGAGGGCGTCGTCGCCATACCGCGCCGGCCCTCGCGACCCGGTTCCTGACACGCCGGATCACCGTCGCGAGACCCCTCGGTCACACACCCGGGTCAACGTCGCATAACGGATTTGGATCTTCCTCTAAAGCCCGGCGCCATATGTGCCGAAGGACAGGGTGACCACCCCGAAGGAGTAGCTGGTCGGGCCGCTTCTTCGGGAATCGCGATCACTGCGCAGGAGGCCCGGTGTCGGTACTTCTCGATCACCCTGCAAACCTGCTTGCCTATCGTCCTTCCAAGCCCACGGCGATGGTCGTCGTCGCGGACCCCCGGGTTCGCGACGCCGTCATCCGCCACCTGTGGGCCCTCGGTGTACGCGACGTCGTCGGGGCGTCGACCATCGCCGAGGCTCGCTCCCGTGCCGGCACGCCGCGCGACCTGTGTGTCGCCGACGTGCACCTGCCGGACGGCTCCGGACTCACGCTTCTCACCGAGATGCGCGCGTCCGGGTGGCCGAACGGCCTGGCACTCTCCGCAGCCGACGACATCGGTGCCGTTCGCTCCGCGCTTGCCGCGGGTGTTCGGGGCTACGTCGTGACAGGCGCGCGAGCGGGACTGAACCCTGGACACGCACGGCAAGCCGGAATGCACCACGGGATGCCCCAGGCAAACCGCATGCGTCCGTCGGAACAGCGCGGGACGGAGCCCGGCTCCGGCGTCCGGGAGCTTTCGGCGCGCGAGATCGAGGTCCTGCGCCTCGTCGCGGAGGGCCGGTCCAACAAGGCGATCGGTCAGGCGATGGGCCTGTCGGCGCTGACGGTCAAGAGCCATCTCGCCCGCATCGCCCGCAAGATGGGCACGGGCGACCGGGCCGGCATGGTGGCCCTCGCGTTGCGGGCGGGCATCATCAGCTGACCCCGGTCGGCACCGACCGGTCCAGGGCCGGCGGAGCGTCAGGACACCTCATCAGGTGACACATCATCAGGTACAGCCGAATCCCGGCGGGTGAACCCACCCGCCGGGATTCGGCTTTTCCGAGAGTCGGCTTTCCGGTTCCCCGCGCGATTTCGTGCGGTTCCGACCGCCCTACACCCGCCGTGGCACGCCCACCTTGGCGGGGACCTGCCCGGTCGGCCGGGCGGGCGGGTTATTTTGGTGGGGTGACCGACGCCTCCTTCGAAACCTCATCCGAACTTCCGGCGCCGGTCCCCCCGGCGCCGGTCCCGCTCCTGGCACCTCGCGAGGGCGTTCCGCCGGTCGTGGCGGACCCGGAGGCGCTCGCCGAGACCGTCGCCGCCTTCGCCGCCGGAGCGGGACCGGTCGCCGTCGACGCCGAACGGGCGTCGGGCTATCGCTACGGGCAACGCGCGTATCTGATCCAGCTGCGCCGGGCCGGCGCGGGCAGCGCCCTGGTCGACCCGGCGGCCTGCCCCGACCTGTCCGCGCTCGGCGCCGCGATCGTCGACGCCGAATGGGTCCTGCACGCCGCCTCCCAGGACCTGCCCTGCCTGGCCGAGGTCGGCATGGTCCCCCGGCGCATCTTCGACACCGAGCTGGCGGGCCGGCTGGCCGCCTTCCCCCGGGTGGGCCTGGGCGCGATGGTGGAGGCCGTACTCGGCTTCTCGCTGGAGAAGGGGCACTCGGCGGTGGACTGGTCCACCCGTCCGCTGCCCGAGCCCTGGCTGCGCTACGCGGCGTTGGACGTCGAGGTGCTGATCGAGCTGCGCAACGAGCTCGAGGCGACGCTGACCGAGCAGGGCAAGCTCGACTGGGCGCTGCAGGAGTTCGCCGCGATCGCCGCCGCGCCGCCGCCCGCCCCCCGGGTCGACCCGTGGCGCCGCACGTCGGGCCTGCACCGGGTGCGCCGCCGCCGGCAGTTGGCCATCGTGCGCTCGTTGTGGCAGGCCCGGGACACCATCGCCCGCCAAAAGGACGTCTCGCCGGGTCGGGTCATCCCGGACACCGCGATCGTCGAGGCCGCGCTGGCCGGGCCCGCGTCGGTGGCCGCGCTGCTCGCGCTGCCCGGCTTCACCGGCCGGGACAGTCGACGCCAGGCCGGGGTGTGGCTGGCCGCGATCGAGCAGGCCAGGGCGCTGCCCGAGGTCGAGCTGCCGATGTCCACACTGCCGCACGAGGGCCCGCCGCCGGCCCGCGCGTGGACCGACAAGGACCCGGCCGCCGCGGAGCGCCTGACCGCCGCCAAGACCGCGGTGGCGGCCATCGCGGACGAGCACACGCTGCCCACCGAGAACCTGCTCGCGCCGGACTACGTACGCCGGTTGGCCTGGGCGCCGCCGTCGGCACCCACCGCGGACGCGGTCGGCGATGTACTGCGCGAGTTCGGCGCCCGGCCCTGGCAGATCGCGCTCACCGCGCCGGCCCTGTCGGGCGCGTTCCTGCGCCTGGCCGCACACGCCGCCAACGGCACCGGCGGGACCTGAGTCACACGCCGGGGCCAAAGCCTCGGAACGACCGCCGCGAGCCGGGCGCATCGGTCCCGGCGCGGCGCGCTTTCGGGTGCCCGCGGACGCCCGGCGAGCCGGCGGCCGGCCGCCCGTACCGCCTTACCCGAGCTTTGCTTTGTCCGCATTGACGCCGGATCCCTCCGAATGGTTTGGTTAGGCTCGCCTAATTTTCTCACCATGTGTTCGAGCTGCGGGGTGGCCTGTGTTCGCCAACTATCTGATTGGCCTGCGCGAGGGCCTGGAAGCGGCCCTGGTGGTCAGCATCCTGATCGCCTATCTCGTCAAGACCGGTCGACGCGAGGCACTGCCGGCAGTGTGGGTGGGGGTCGGCGCGGCCGTCGCGATGAGCGTGGCCCTGGAGGCCGCCCTCGAACTGACCTCGGCGGAGATGGACTTCAAGGAGCAGGAGGCGTTCGGCGGCTCGTTGTCCATCTTCGCGGTGGCGCTGGTCACGTGGATGATCTTCTGGATGCGGCGTACCTCGCACGCACTCAAGGCGGAGTTGCAGGGCAAGCTGGACCACGCGCTGGCGATGGGCACGGGTGCGCTGGTGTTGACCGCGTTCCTGTCCGTGGGGCGGGAGGGCCTGGAGACCGCGGTGATCGTGTGGGGCACGGCCCGCTCCACCGGCGAGAACACCGAGCCGATGATCGGCGTCGCCCTCGGACTGGCCACCGCCGTCGTGCTCGGCTACCTCTTCTACGCCGGCGCCGTCCGCATCAACCTCGCCAGGTTCTTCCTCTGGACCGGCGCCGCACTCGTCGTCGTCGCCGCCGGCGTACTCGCGTACGGCGTCCACGACCTCCAGGAGGCCGACTACCTCCCCGGGCTGTCGAACCGGGCCTTCGACATCAGCGACACCATCCCCCCGGACACCTGGTACGGCACCCTCCTCAAGGGCATCCTCAACTTCCAGCCCGACCCCACGGTCCTCCAGGTCACCGTCTGGACGGCCTATCTGATCCCGGTCATGGCACTGTTCTTCCTGCTCCCCAAGGGCGGCCCGAAGAAGGCTCCGTCGGCGGCGCCTCGGGAGACGACGACCGCCGCCTGATCCGGGGGCGTCAGTGGGACGGGACGGCACGGGCGAGGGGCCCGATCCGAAGCGGTGCTTCGGGTCGGGCCCCTCGGTGTCTCGGGCCTTCGGTCCATGGGCCGCCGGGCCACCGGGTCGCTCAGGCGAACAGTGCCTTGCCCCAGTAGTCGTCCGCGCCGCGCACGCCGCCCGGACACGCGAACAGGGCCGAGCCCACGTGCTGGATGTACTCGTTCATCGCGTCGTTCGACGCCAGCCGCTGCTGGATCGGGATGAAGCCCTTGCGCGGGTCGCGCTGGTAGGCCAGGAAGAACAGGCCCGCCTCCAGCCGGCCGAGGCCGTCCGAGCCGTCCACGAACGAGTAGCCACGACGCAGGATGGTCGCGCCGTTGTTGGTGTCGGGGTGCGACAGCCGCACATGCGACTTCTCCGGCAGCGCCTTGAGCGGCACCACGTCGTGTTCGCCGGTCGCGCCCTGCGGCGCGCCCACACCCTTGTTGCGGCCGATCACGTCTTCCTGCTCCTGCAGCGAGGTGCGATCCCAGGTCTCGATGTGCATCCGGATCCGGCGTGCGACCAGGTAGGAGCCACCGGTCATCCACGCCGGGCCCTCACCGGCCGGCACCCACACGTGCTCGCGCAGCCGGTCGGTCTCGGTGCCGGCGATGTTGCGCGTGCCGTCCTTGAAGCCGAACAGGTTGCGCGGGGTCATCGCCTCGGGCGTGGTCGAGGACGTCTTGCCGAAGCCCAGCTGCGACCAGCGCACCGACACCACGCCGAAGCCGATCCGGGCCAGGTTGCGGATCGCGTGCACCGCGACCTGGGGGTCGTCGGAGCAGGCCTGGACGGCGATGTCGCCGCCGGAGCGCTGCGGGTCGAGCTTGTCCCCGGGGAAGGCGGGTAGTTCGGTCAGCGCCTCCGGCTTCTTCGCGGCGATCCCGAAGCGGTCCCGGCCGTCCTTGGTGAACAGCGTGGGGCCGAACCCGACGGTGAGTGTGAGGTTGTTCGGCGGCAGCCCGACGGCCTCGCCCGTGTCGTCGGGCGGCGACTCGGGCACACCGCTGTCGGCGCCGGTCCCGATCTGCTTGCCCGCGGTCATCGCGGCCGCGGCGGCGGTCCACTGCTGGAGCATGCGCACCAGTTTGGCGCGGTCGTCGGTGATCACGTCGAACACGCAAAAGTGCAGCCGGTCCTGAACCGGGGTGGCGATGCCGGCCTGGTTCACGCCGTGGAAGTCCACCGCGCCCGGGGTCGGCGTGGACGACTTGTCCTCGCTCCCGGTGACCGCGGTGGCCACCCCGCCCGCCGCGGCTGCGCCGACCACGAGCGCGCCACCGGTCCAGCCCAGCAGCGCCCGTCGACTGAATCCGTCGCCCGACGGCGGTTCGACCGCCTCGGCGACACGTTCGGTCTCGGTCATGGGCCCTCCCTAGGCTCGTGCGGTGCGGTCGGCTCGTGCGGTGCGGTCGGCTCGTGGGGTTCGGTCGGTTCGTGCTTCGCAATGGCGGGCGATGTCACTGGGCGACGACGCCGGCAAGCTTCGACAGCGGCTCGCCGAGCGCGTTGACCGCGTCCGAGAGTTCCTTGCGCTTGGCCTCGTCGACCGTGTCGTAGGAGACGTAGCCCTCGCCCTGCTTGTACTTGAACAGCAGGCCCTGGATCTTGGCGAACTCGGCGTCGAGGGTGCCGGTCAGCGCCGCGTCCTTCTCCGCCACATACGGCTTGAGCAATTCGAAAGCCTTCTTCGCGCCGTCCACGTTGCCCGCGAAGTCCCACAGGTCGGTGTGGCTGAACGCCTCCTCCTCGCCGGTGACCTTGCCGGTGGCCACCTCGTCGAGCAGGCCCTTGGCGCCGTTGGCGATCGAGGTCGGGGTGATGTCGACGGTGCCGACCTTGGACTGGAGCGTGTTCAGGTCGGCCATCAGGCGGTCGGCGTAGCCCTTCTCGACGTCGGTGATCTGCCCGGTGGTCCACAGTGCCTTCTCGATCCGGTGCCAGCCGGACCACTCCTGACCGGGCTCCAGGTCCGCCTCGCGCGCGTCCATCTGCGGGTCGAGGTCGCCGAAGCTCTCCGCGACCGGCTCGATGGTCTCCCAGCCCAGGCGCGACTTCGGGTAGAGCTCCTTGGCCTTGGCCACGTCGCCGGCCTTGACCGCCTTCACGAACTCGGTCGCGATCGGCATCATCTGCGCGACCGTGTCGTTGGTGAAGGTCCGGTAGTGCGCGACGGCCTGGGCGAGCCTGGGGTCGATCGGCTTCTCGGCGGGGGTGCCCGCGACGGTGACCTTCTGCCGGATGCCGTCGCCCTTCATGCCGGGCTTGCAGGCGACCTCGTAGGTGCCGGCCTTGATCTCGAAGTTCAGCGTGGCCGACGTGCCGGGGCCGATGTTCTCCCGCTCGGTGACGATCCGGTCGCCCTGCGCGTAGACGTAGAGCTCGGTGATCTGGTTGCCCTTGTTGGTCACCTTGATGCTGTTCTTGCCCGCGGGCCAGTCCTTCTTGGCAACGTCGCAGGACTTGTCCTTGGCGGTCACCTTGACCGCGTCGCCTGAGGAGTCGTCGCTGTTGCACGCGGTCAACGCGAGCGGCAACGCCAGCAACAACCCGACACCCAACGCGCGGGTGGCGGTGGGGCGACGACGGACGACAGACATGAACTCTCCCGGGGACGAGACAGGCGAAGACGGGTCGAAGCCCGGCAGACAAGCAGAAGCAGGACGTACGGAACGCGCAGGACACACGGATGGGCATGGCAGTGCCGTATAAAACGGACGAAAAGCAATTATTAGGCAAGGCTAACCAAGCCTAGGCTTGGCTTATTTTGTCAGCCGAATGGCCCCATACAGTCAAGGCAAAGTAAAGGCCCGGCGTGGCGAACGTGGATCACATCACGTCCCGCTCGGGACCTTTGGCGCGGCAAAAGGTGGCAAGCCCGATAAATACGTAGGGTCGTGCCAAGTCCGTTCAACCTGGAGCACCCGTGACCACCTCGGAGGACCGTCTCTCCGCCGCATCGCCCGGGGCTCGCTCCGCCACCGCGACCGCCGCCGCTGCGGACACGACCACCACCGCGGCCGCAGCCGACCCCGGCGCCGCGACCGTGTCGGGGTCGGTACCTGCACCCGCACCCGGCGCTCGGGCTACTGGATCGCGGCGGCCCGGGGGATCGGTTCGAGCGGATCATCCCGATCGCCACCTCCATCTCGCTCGCCCCCTACGGCCTGACCGCGATCGCGCTGCTGCGACTGCTGCGCGCCGATCGGGCCGCGTTCGACGCTTCGGCACTGGTCCGGTACGGGATGATCGCGGTACTCGCCGCGGCGTACTCGATCCGGGCGGTGGTCGGGTCCGGCCGGACGGTGATCCGGCAGTGCGTGGTACTGCTCGCGGCCGGCGGTCCGGTGCACCTGTGGCCGACCCCCCGGCGACCGCGGTCGAGACGCGCCGACGGGCCGATGGGGACCGAGGGCTAGGCCACGTGGTTACCCATGAGTAGCATGGGGCCCGTACCCATCGGTGGAGGAGTGTGCGCTCGTGCCTCGTAACGTCCGGGACGTCGTCTTCGTAGACGGCGTCCGTACCCCCTTCGGCAAGGCCGGCCCCAAGGGCATCTACCACGAGACGCGAGCCGACGACCTCGTCATCGCGTGTATCCGTGAGCTGATGCGCCGCAACCCGTCGCTGCCGCCGGCACGCGTGGACGAGGTCGCGATCGCGGCCACCACGCAGATCGGCGACCAGGGCCTGACCATCGGCCGCACCGCGGCGCTGCTGGCCGGGCTGCCGCGCGAGGTGCCCGGCTACGCGATCGACCGCATGTGCGCGGGCGCGATGACCGCGGTCACCACGGCCGCCGGCGGCATCGCGTTCGGTGCCTACGACGTGGTGGTCGCCGGCGGTGTCGAGCACATGGGCCGACACCCCATGGGCGAGGGCGCCGACCCGAACCCGCGGATCATCTCCGAGCAGTTGGTAGACCCCTCCGCGCTGGTCATGGGCAACACCGCCGAGAACATCCACGACCGCTTCCCGCAGCTCACCAAGGAGCGCGCGGACCGGTTCGCCGTGGGCAGCCAGGAGAAGGCCGCCAAGGCGTACGCCGACAATCTGATCCAGCCCGACCTGGTGCCGGTCGCGGCCCGCTCGGTGGAGCAGGGCTGGGGCCTGGCCACGGCGGACGAGCCGATGCGCCCGGGCACCACCCTGGAGGGCCTGGCCGCGCTCAAGACCCCGTTCCGCCCGCACGGCCGGGTCACCGCGGGCAACGCGGCCGGCCTCAACGACGGCGCGACCGCGTGTCTGCTCGCCGCCGAGGACACCGCGCGCGAGCTGGGCCTGCCGATCAAGATGCGCCTGGTGCAGTTCGCGTTCGCCGGCGTCGAGCCCGAGGTGATGGGCATCGGCCCGGTCCCGGCCACCGAGAAGGCGCTGGAGCGCGCCGGGCTGAGCATCGACGACATCGGCCTGTTCGAGCTGAACGAGGCGTTCGCGGTCCAGGTGTTGTCCTTCCTGGACCACTACAAGATCGCCGACGACGACCCGCGCGTGAACAAGTACGGCGGCGCGATCGCCTTCGGCCACCCGCTCGCCTCCTCCGGCGTGCGGCTGATGACCCAGCTCGCGCGCCAGTTCGAGGCGCACCCCGAGGTCCGCTACGGCCTGACCTCGATGTGCATCGGGCTCGGCATGGGCGGGACCGTCATCTGGGAGAACCCGAACTGGACCGGGGCCGACGCGGACACCACGACCGCCGGCGCGAACTCCGAGGGGAACGACAAGTGAGCGACCTGACGCGACTGGCCGCCGAGGTCTTCCCGGACGAGCTGGTCTCGCACTTCCCGGTGCGGGTACTCGACCTCCCGAACGGCGCCGGAAAGTTCGCGCTGATCACCATCGACAACGGCTTCGACCACACCAAGCCGAACACCTTCGGCCCGGCGGGCCTGGCCGAGCTCGGCGCCGCGATCGACACGATCGAGACGCTGGCCGCGGCGGGCGAGATCGTCGCGGCCGGGGTGACCGGCAAGCCGTTCATCTTCGCGGTCGGCGCCGACCTCAAGGGCGTCGAGAAGGTCACCAACCGCGAGCACGCGCACGCCATCGGCAAGGCCGGCCACGACACGTTCAAGCGGCTGACCGCGCTGTCCGTGCCCACCTTCGCGTTCTACAACGGCGCGGCGATGGGCGGCGGCGTCGAGATCGGCCTGGCCTGCACGTACCGCACCATCTCCACCGCAGTGCCCGCCTTCTCGCTGCCCGAGTGTTTCCTGGGCCTGGTCCCCGGCTGGGGCGGCTGTGTGCTGCTGCCGAACCTGATCGGTCCGGACAACGCGGTCACGGTGATCATCGAGAACGCGCTGAACCAAAACCGTCAGCTCAACGGCCCCAAGGCCTTCAAGCTCGGGATCGCGGACGCGCTGGTGGACTCGGCCGACTTCCTGGCCCAGTCGCTGGTGTGGGCCGGCAAGGTCGTCTCCGGCGAGATCGTGGTCGAGCGCCCGGAGATCGACCGCGGCGCCGGCTGGGACGCGGCCGTCGCGCGGGGTCGAGCGATCGCCGACTCGAAGGTGCACGGCGCCTCCCCCGCGCCGTACCGCGCCCTGGAGATCATCGACGCGGCCCGCGACGGTGACGTGCAGGCCGGCTTCGACGCCGAGGACGACGCGCTCGCCGACCTGATCATGGGCGACGAGCTGCGCGCCGGGCTGTACTCGTTCAACCTGGTGCAAAAGCGCGCCAAGCGACCGGCGGGTGCCCCCGACCGGGCGCTCGCCCGCCCGGTCACCAAGGTCGGCGTGGTCGGCGCCGGACTGATGGCCTCCCAACTCGCACTGCTGTTCGCGCGCCGCCTGCGGGTGCCGGTCGTGCTGACCGACATCGACCAGGAGCGGGTGGACAAGGGCGTCGGCTACGTGCACGACGAGGTCGACAAGCTGCTGCTGCGGGGGCGCGTCTCGCCGGACGCCGCGAACCGGCTCAAGGCGCTGGTGACCGGCTCGCTGACGAAGGACGCGTTCGCCGACGCCGACTTCGTGATCGAGGCCGTGTTCGAGGAGATGGCGGTCAAGCAGCAGGTGTTCGCCGAGGTGGAGGCGGTGGTCTCGCCGACCTGCATCCTGGCCACGAACACCTCGTCGTTGTCGATCACCGAGATGGCCTCGAAGCTGGCCCACCCCGAGCGGGTCGTCGGCTTCCACTTCTTCAACCCGGTCGCGGTCCTGCCGCTGCTGGAGATCGTGCGCGCGGAGCAGACCGACGACGGGGCGCTCGCCACCGCGTTCGCCGTCTCCAAGCAGTTGAAGAAGACCTCGGTCCTGGTCAAGGACGCCCCGGCGTTCGTGGTCAACCGTGTGCTGACCCGCTTCCTGGGCGAGGTGCTGGCCGCGGTGGACGAGGGCACCCCGATCGAGGTCGCCGACAACGCGCTGGCCCCGCTGGGCCTGCCGATGTCGCCGATGGTGCTGCTCGAACTGGTCGGCCCGGCGATCGCGGCCCACGTGGGCGGCACCCTGCACGGCGCCTTCCCGGACCGGTTCGGCGTGTCGCCGAACCTGGAGCGGGTGGTCAAGGCGGGCAAGCGCTCGTTCCTGACCTGGGCCTCGGGCGCGCAGGAGGTCGACCCGGAGGTGGTGGCGCTCCTGGAGGTGGGCGACTCGCCGTCCACGGAGGAGCAGGTCCGCGACCGCGCGCTGGCGGCCCTGGCCGACGAGATCGACCGCATGCTCCAGGAGGGCGTCGTCGCCGCCCCGCAGGACATCGACCTGTGCATGATCACCGGCGCCGGCTGGCCCTTCCACCTGGGCGGCATCACCCCGTACCTGGACCGCGCGGGCGTCACCGAGAAAACCCTCGGCAAGCGCTTCCTGCCGGCAGGCACGGCCTCGGTTCCGCGGTAGCTTCGGTTCCGCAATAGCGGTAGTCGAGAACATCCGACGGGCGGCCCGATCAATGGGGCCGCCCGTCGGCGTTCGTGTCCGGCGGGATCGGAACGTGGCCTCGGAGTCGGCCTTCTGGAAGTACCACAGGTTCTGAATACGCCGGAACATATACGTATAGCGGACGTGCGCCCGGCCGCCGGCGGCACGATTCACGGAATCCGCCAACGGCCGGTCGTTCACGCTCACGTGATCCGAATCGAACCTGGCCCGGTTGTCGCGGAGTTCGAGCTTGGCGATGTCCACCGAGATCAGCGTCTCGGCATCCGGATTCATCGATCTCCACAAATTCGTGGCCGCCATGCCACAACCACCGAAGGGTGGAATCGCGACGTTCCCCGCCTTGACGTTGGGACACGCGGCCTCGAAGTCGTTGCGCCACGTCGCGGTGAACCAGGTGAGGGCCGCGCTCTTCGCCTCCGAAACCGCCGCAGGATCGGGGGGCCGCTCGGGCGACCCGCCGCACCCGGCGACCAGAACGATGCCCGCAGCTACACCTGACACACAGCGCCCAACACCGCTCATCACGGATCTGCGGGCTGCTTGGGCGGGGTGACGACCTCGCGCAGGTCCACGGGTATCCGGTCCGGGAGGCTCTTCGGAGCCAGATCGACCTCGTATCGATGCGGATCCACCTGTTGCCCGCCGTCCCATTCGAGATCCCGCGTCTTTCCGGTGAACGGGGCCGCGGCGACTCCGGGGTCGACCAACGGCAGTTGGGGGTCGTACATCGTCGCGCACCTGACCGAGCAGGCCATCCACGGCCGGCGCGATGCCCGGTGCGGGATCGACGCCGAACCGCGGGAGGTCCTTCGCATCCGACATCAGCCCATCACCTGCTCGATGCGGCTCTTGGGCGGAGCGGCGGGGGCGGTCGCGTCGGCGGGGGCGGTCGGGGTGGTCGCGGCGGCGGGCGCGGCAGGGGCGGTCGTGGTCGTAGCCGGCACAGCGGGCACGCCGGGCACGCAGGAGGCGTCTGGCGCGGTGAAGGACGCGCCGACGGCGGTCTCGGTCGCTCCGTAGCTCGCCTTCGCCGCGGCCACCGCCTGACGTATGTGGTCCACGCCCTGCGTAAAGCCGCGGATACGTTCGTCCCACTTCTCGTGGACCTCCGAGCACGCCTTGTCGAGATCCTTGCGCCCCATACGTTTGGGACCGATCTCCGCCAGGGCGTCCAGCGTGGTCCCGGAGACGGACGCGGCCTCGGCCGATCGGCCGGACACGCCTTCGAGCCAGGCGAGATCGATGGCGAAATCGGTCATGGTAACCACCCCCGTGAGGCCGCCGGCGATCGGCCGATGCCTCGGAGATGGGCCTCGACGCCGATCAGGTCACGTTAAGTGAGCACGCGAACGCCGGTCAAGGAATCGGTTTGCCCCGGTTTCGGGCGCTCCACAGCCGCCGCCCGCACTGTCCCCGGTTCGGGCGGCGGGGCTTCGGCAGCGGCCACAATGGTGATCATGAGTGATGCGATGCGTGGGGCTTCGGTGCGCGATCTGGAGCGGTTGCGGGAGATCGAGGTCGCGGCCGGGGTGCGCTTCCTGGATGTGGGGATGCCGGAGATCGCGGCGGACGAGCCGTTCTCCGTCGAGGAGTTGGACGCATATCGGACCGGCGGACGCTGCCTGGTGGTCGGCGAGCCCGCGCTGGCCTACGTGATCTGGGACCTCGTGGACGGCGCCGCGCACATCGAACAGGTCTCGGTACATCCCGACGGCGCGCGGCGCGGACTGGGCCGGGCGATGATCGATCGGGTGCAGGCGGACACCGGGCTGACGTTGACGTTGACCACGTTCCGGGATGTGGCCTGGAATGCCCCGTACTACGCGCGGATCGGGTTCCGCACGCTCGACCCGGCCGAAGTGACGCCGGGTTTGGCGGCGATCCGGGCACACGAGGCGGTGCTCGGACTCGATCGTTGGCCCCGGGTGTGCATGCGCCGGCCGATCTCGGATCAGCACTGATCCGCGAATCCCCTGCCATTTGCGACAGTTGGTCCGCTAACTTCTGCGCATGAAAGATGCGCCGGATGCGACGGGCGAGTCGGCCGAGGCCGACGAAGCGGACAGAGCGAGTGAGTCGGCCGACGCCGACGAGGCGGACAGAACGAATGATTCGACCGACGAGGCCGAGGCTCACTTCAAGCCGGCCCCGACACCCGCGCGCAAGCCGTGGTCGCGCCGGCGCAAGGCGGCCGTCGCCCTGGTCGGTCTACTGACCCTGTCGTTGCTGGTGGTCGGCGGGTGTACGGCCTGGCTGCTGTACTCGCTGAACTCCAACATCAAGCGCATCGACGGCGTGTTCGACCGGTCGGGCATCCCCGCGGCGGGACCGCGTCCGCCGGCCGATCCCGCCGCCGGCCGGGCCCTGAACATCCTGCTCGTGGGCATGGACGCGGCGGCCGCCGGCGCCGACCCCGAGGCGCTGCAGGGGCGGCGCAGCGACACCATGATGATCCTGCACCTGCCCGCGGGCCGGGCGTCCATCTCGGCGGTCTCGCTGCCGCGCGACGCGTGGGTGTCCATCCCGGGACACGGCGAGGCCAAGCTGAACGCGGCCTTTTCGTGGGGCGGGCCGGCACTGCTGGTGGCCACGATCGAGAATCTGACCGGAGTGCGGATCGACCACTACGCGGCGGTGGACTTCGGCGGCTTCAAGGGCATGGTCGACGCGCTCGGCGGCGTATCGGTGGACGCCGACCACGGCCGAACCAGGCTGGACGGCACCAAGGCGCTGGAATTCGTCCGGCAGCGCTACGGGTTGCAGCGCGGCGACCTCGACCGGGTGGCACACCAGCAGCAACTCCTGGGCGCGATCGCGAAGCAGATCACCGCGGAGGGGGTGCTCGGCAGTCCGCTGCGCACCGAGAACCTGTTGCAGTCGCTGACCAAGTCGCTGACCGTCGACGACAATCTGAACTTCAAGGCGCTGCTCGACCTGGCCACCGACCTCAAGGGCATCGACGAGTCCGATCTGGCCTTTCGCACCGCGCCCGTGGCCGGCTTCGCCGAGCGTGGTGGTGGGCAGAGCGTGGTCCTGCTCGACGACAAACGTTGCCGGGAACTGTTCGCCGCCGTCCGCACCGACATCCCGTGGCCGGAGCCCGCCCCCGGCGAACTCTGGCGACCGTGAACGCTCAGCGCAGGCGGCGCAGGGCGCGGCGGGCTGCGCCGGCGACCGCGGGGTCGGGGTGGGTGGTCTCGGCGAAGCGCAGGACGTCCTCGGCGCAGGGGTGGCCCATCGTCGCCAGCTCGCCGAAGACCACGTCGGCGCCCGGGCCCTGACTGCCCGTCACCTCGGTGAGCAGGCCCAGCACCGCCGCCTCGTGTCGGCCGAGCAGCGCCGCGGCGGCGTTGTCGGCGGTCAGCCAGGCGAGCGTGCGCAACGTCGCGGGCGGTACGTCGCGGTCGTGGGTCAGTCGCCAATTCCACACGTGCGGGGCCAGCGTGGGGTCGGCGCCGGCGTCGGCGAGGGCCTGTTCGACGGCGGCCTCGGGCAGGTCGGCGTCACCCACATGGGCGAAGAGCATCAGCCGCTCGGTGGGGCCGGCGGCGCCCGCGACCGCACACAGCTCGGACAGCGCGGCGTCGATCGGGCGGCAGCCGATCCAGCTCGCGAACGTACGCGTGGCGATCGGTCGCGGCCACGCTCCCATCGCGCCGAGCAGACGGGCGCCCGAGGCGGCGGTGTAGTCGTCGACGGTGGCGACCGGCAGGCCCTGCTCGCGAAACATCCGGTGCACGAGGGTGCCGCCCAGGCCGGTGAGGGTGATGCCCTCGGCGGTGCGCCGAACGATGCCGAGCGCGGCCAGGCGATCGGCAAGCAGGATCACCCCCGCCCGCACCCGAGCCAAGACCTCCCCGGACCACTCGCCGGAGAAGGCGGACACCCCCGGCGCGGGCGAGTGCGGGTACAGGTGCGGGGGTGACGCCGGCGGGAAGTCGGTCGCGGGCGCGGTCGCGGGCGCAGACCCCGACACCGGCGGGTGCGAAGGCAACCCGGTCGCGGACGCAGGTGACCCGGTCGCAGACGCGGGCGACCCGGTCGCGGGCGCAGGCGCGGACGCAGGCGGATGCGCAGGCGACGCGGTCGCGGGCGCAGACCCCGACACCGGCGGCTGCGGCTGCGGGTGTGGGGGTGCCGGTGGGGTCGACGCGGTGCCGGGGCCATCCGTCCCGCACAGGCGACCCATCTCGCGGACCAGGTCGGGCGCGTCCAGGATCCGTCCCAGCGCGAACGCCTCGTCGTCGGCGGAGGGCTCGGGCGGCAACATTCGAACCACGTGGTCGAGGTCGCGGCGCACCGCGAGGCCGACGAACAGCGACACCGGGAGCGGCCCGCCGAGTTGCACCAATCCGGTGAACAGCGACGCGGCCAGCCCCTCGGGGACGTCCCAACGCTCGTCGTGCGCCTCCCCGAACGTCGCGTTGTCCTCGGCCACCACCACCATCGCGCGCGCGGCGAGCGCGATCAGCTCCCCGTCGTCCCCCTCACGCCACACCCGCAAGCCGTCGGCCACCCGCACCGCACCATCCTTCGGCACCAGCAGCCCGGTACCGATCGCGAGCGTCCACCGCCGGTGCAGCGCATGCTCGTCCCGGGCGGTACGGGGCGGCCCCTCGGCCCGCGACGGCTGCCGAGGGATGCCGAGTTCGGCCATGACGCAGTCGGCGACCGCGGTCGCCAGTACCCCCTCGTGGGTGATCGGCAACGGCCCGTGCCGCTCGACGTACTCCGCGAGCGCCGCCGCCTGCGCCATCAGCGGCGACATCCGCGCGGCCAACGCGCACTCGGATCGGGGCGGCACGTACAGCGGCGGCAGCGCGGGTTCGTCGCATCCGCCCGGGCCGGTGAGCGGGGCGGGCACGCCCAGTTCCAGGAAGCGGGTGCGCAGCCCGTACATCCCCAGTGGCGTCAGCCGCACCGCCATGAACGGCGCCCCGCCACCCACCAGCTCACGGATCTCCAGCACGCCGAACGCCCGCAGGTCGTCCATCTGATGCGCCAACGACAAACCGGTGAACAACGCCGGGTCGGCGACCGAGGGCGACCGGGGCCGCCCGTCGGGCGTGTACGAGAGCAACTCGAACAGCCCACCCATCGGCACCCACCGACCCGCGTGGTCGTACAACTCCCGCAACAACTCACGGATCACATCACCGCCGCGCAGCACATACGCCGCGCGCCGCACCTCGGGTCGCCCGGTGGCCTCGCCGACCGCGACGCCCTCCCACAGGCTCGACCACACCCGCAGAACGTCGCCGGGTCGCCCGACCGCCAGCGCCCGGGCAAGCTCCCCGGCGGTCGCGACCGTACGCCCGACCTCGATCAGGCCGGCCGTACACGCGATCGACCACACCTGGTGCAACGGCTCCACGTCGCGCGCACTGCGAACGCCGGCGACCGGTTCGTCGATGCCGAGCAGCCGCACCGCCTCGGCCGCGGGCGCCAGTCTCAGGACCCCGGTCGCGGTCACCGGACGCCCGCGACCGACCCAGCGGGCGAGGGTGAGGGCGGCGGCGAACGACGGCGCGGCCGAAGCGGCCCGAGCCAACTCCCGCTCGTCCGGCAGCCGCACCGCCGGCAATGCCCGCCCTCGCCCGGGCCCGGTCGCATAGCCCGCCACGAACAACTTCTTCGCCGAGCCCCACCGCCGCGAGTCGGCCATCCTCGCCGGCAGTTCGTCCTCGTGCCGATCCAGCACCTCGAACAACGGGACGAGCCGGTCGCTGTCCGGGTGCAGCGGACCCTGCTCGCGCAAAAACTCCAGGAACAACCGCAACGCGGGCACCACCAGCGCCACCGTGTCCTCGCGGGGCAGCGCGACATGCGCCGGCACCAACGTCTCGAGCAGCGCGTTCAGATCGCCGGCCCGCCAGCGGGTGTGATCGTCGAGCCGCAGGCACGCGACCCGCAGATCGAGCAGGGTGCCGAGGACATCGACCATCCGCTCGGCATCCCGGGCAGGCCGACCGACCCGCGCGAGCCACGTTCCGAAGTCGGCCACGATGCCGCAGGAATCGGGAGATAGCGCCACGTCGCAGAGCGTAGTGAGCACCATCCCCGGTCCGCATGGATTTCGGACAATCCATGCGAACCACCGACGCAGCCCCCGTCCCCACCGGCAACAAGCAACAAAGGCGCCCCCAGACACCACCCCCTACACACGCAACCGAACAACCCACACACCCACAGGCACAACCCCAAGCACCCCTCAACCAGCCGCCGTCAGCCTGCGGGGGCGACCTCAGACAGAGCCGGCCACGACACGTGCCAAACGAAAGACACATGCACCCGCAGGACAACCACAGGCGGGGGCGCCTCGGACGGCCGACGCCGACACTCACGAACGCATCACCCATGCGGCAGCGACTTCAGGCAGCAACCACCACCCACGTGCCGAATGGAAGACACGTACGCCTGCGGAACAACCTCGGACGGGCAACAACCCAGCTTGTCGAGCGACCTCGCACGGGTGGTGACCGCGCTCGGACCGCGCTCGCCGGCAGGTAGCACCTGCGAAGGCGACCTCGCGCCTTGCGGCTGCCTCGCAGACAGACGGCACCTGCGCCTGCGCCTGCAGGAAGACTTCAGGCCACTGACATTCGGAGGCGAACGGCGCACACGGGTACAACCGCAAGCAGGTGTCGGCCACACGTACGTGCAGGGGTCGACTCGGCCGGCCAACGTCAACACCCGCGAACGGCGGGACGGGCGCGCGCGCCTGCGAACGCGATCTCGGACCGCCGGCGCTGGGAGGCGCACGGCGCGTGTGAGGACGACCTCGGACCGCCGGCGCCCACGGGGGCCATCACGCGGGCGGGTACCGCTGCACCTGCCAGTGGTGGCAACCCCTAGCAGTCGGCACCGATGCCTGCGGGCGGTGGCGATGGCGGTAGCGGTGGCAACCGCACCCTTGCCTGCGCCCACGGATGCAACCTCAGGCGACCAGCGCCTGGACGCGGATACACCTGCGGGACGCCCACAAGCAGGTTGCGACCGCATCACAGGCCGGGGCAACTGCGCCCGCAGGGACGGCCTCGGACCGCCTGCACCTGCGGGCGCCTGCGGGGGCGACGTCAGCCAAGCGGCAACGCACTCGCGGGCGCTGCCGCCTGCGCTCGCCGGCGAGCGGCACGCGCCCCCGCAGGGACAACCGCAGGCCACCATTGGTGCCTGCGCCCGCACGATCCCGACCGGCGCCCGACCTCGGCCGAGCGGCAACGCGCTCGCCGGCGCTGCCGCCTGCGCTCGCCGACAAGCGGTACCTGCTCCCGCACGGGTGTCCTCGGGCGGTTCGCGACTGCGCTTGCGGGCGCGAGGAGGCTGCGAGGGCAGCCTTGGGCTCCGGTGGCTGTGGGGCGGACGTGGCCGCTTGTGGTCACCCGCGCCTACGGGGCCGATGGCGTCGGCCCCGGGCATGGGTGCGGGTGCGGGTGCGGGTCTCGGGGCGTTGCGGATGGGGTCGTCGGGGTGGTTCCTGCCGGTGATGTCCGCCACTTTTGACTGACGCACCGTCAGATCACCTGCGGGCCTGCGGCGACACCGTTGCCCCGGAACGGAAAAAGACGCCTGTCTCCCTTCAGGTGACGGGTCGTCAGGTGGCATGGTGACCCCAGCGCAGAGCACGGCCCGCGACGGGCGGCCCCGCGCCGAGGCGACAACGTACGCGATCCACAGTGAGGTGCCCCCGTGCTGCTCGACCCTTCCGCCGCCCTGCTCACCGATCGAGTGGCCGTGGTCACGGGCGCGGCCCGGGGCATCGGCGCGGCGACGGCCCTCGCGCTCGCCAGGTTCGGCGCCGACGTCGCCGTCTGCGACCGCGAGCCCACCGGTCTCCGGGAGACCGCCAAGGCGATCGAGGCCACCGGCCGGCGCGCCTTCGCGATGGAACTCGACGTCCGCGACGGCGACGGCGTCGAGCGCTTCCTCCACGACGCCCACACCGCCCTCGGCCCGCTCGACATCCTCGTCAACAACGCCGGCGGCGGCTTCTGGTCGCCGTTCCTGGATGTCCGCCCCAAGGGCCAGAGCGCACTGGTCGACGAGAACTTCACCTCCGTCACGCACGTGATCCGACACGGCGCCCCGCTCATGCGCGACGGCGGCTCGATCGTCAACGTCACCAGCATCGAGGCGTTCCGCGCCGCGCCCGGCTTCGCGGTATACGCCGCGATGAAGGCCGCCGTCGAACAGCTCACCAAGTCGCTCGCACTCGAACTCTCGCACCGCCGCATCCGGGTCAACTGCGTCGCCCCCGACGCCATCCCCACCCCCGGCGACGCCGATCTCGCGGAGACGTTCGAAACAGCCGAGGGCGCGTACGACTACGGCGCCAAAGTGCCCCTGGGCCTCGGCGAGGCCGACGACTGCGCCGCCCCGATCGTCTTCCTCGCCGGCGACCTCGCCCGCTTTGTCACCGGCACCACCCTGCACGTAGACGGCGGCACCATGGCCGCCTCCGGCTGGGTCCGCCGCCCGGACGGCACCTTCACCCCCTGACCCCGCCCCACCGCCCGCACCCGCCGGCGCCCACCAGAGCCCGCCGGCGACCCCTCGCGACCGCCACCCCGTCCCGCCCCGAACCACCCAAGCGCACCGACCGACCACCCGCCCCGACCGCGGAACTGGGAGTGCAATGGAATTCGGCATCTTTCTTCAGGGCTACAACCCGGCGTTCCGACGCGAGGGAAACCCGAACGCCGAACACGAAGCCCTGATGAACGACATGGACTTCGCGATCGCCGCCGACCGGGCCGGATTCAAGTACGCGTGGCTGAGCGAGCACCACTTCCTCGACGAGTACTCGCACCTGTCCGCCAACGACGTCATGTGCGGCTACCTCGCCCACGCAACCGAGCGCATCCACATCGGCTCCGGCATCTTCAACCCACTCCCCCAGGTCAACCACCCGGCCAAGGTCGCCGAACGCGTCACGATGCTCGACCACCTCACCCGCGGCCGCTTCGAGTTCGGCACCGGACGCGGCGCCGGCAGCCACGAGATCCTCGGCTTCCTCCCCGGCATCGAGGACATGTCCGAGACGAAGGCGATCTGGGAGGACGTGATCCGCGAGTTCCCGAAGATGTTCCTCCAGGACGTCTACGAGGGCTACCAGGGCACCTACTGGCAACTCCCGCCGCGCCGGATCCTGCCCAAGCCGTACGGCACGTCGCACCCGGCCATGTGGTACGCCGCCGGCAGCCCGCCCTCCTACGTGATGGCCGCGCGCATGGGCCTGGGCGTCCTCGGCTTCTCGATCGGCGACCCGGCGAGCGCCGAGCAGTTGGTCGCCGGCTACAAGCGCGAGATCGTCAACGCCGAGCCGATCGCCGACTTCGTCAATGACAACGTACTCGCGGTCAGCACCGGCTTCGTCGCGGAAACGAAGGAACGCGCCATCGCCAACGCGGTCGCCGCCCGGCCCATGTACCTCACCAGCAACGTCTTCCGCTACCACGACACCTTCCCGCACCCCGAGGGCATCCCCTACTGGCCCGAGACGATGCCCGACCTGACCCCCGAACTGGTCGAGTTCGCCGCCGACGCCGGCGCGCTGATCTGCGGCGACCCGGACGGCGTCCTGGAGGCGGTGCGCGCGTACGAATCGGTCGGCGTCGACCAGCTCGTCCTCGGCCTCGGCTGCGACGACCGCGAGAACACGCTCAAGACCATCGAACTGTTCGGCCGGCACGTCATCCCGGGGCTCGACACCGACCCCGAACACCGCACCACCCGCTTCCGCCGGCAAGCCTGACCGCCGGCGGAAGCGGCCACCACCGCGACCACTACGCCGACCACCGGCCCGACCATCCACCCCGGTCCCCGACCGACCCACCCCGTCCCCGACACGAGTCACCGCACGACCCGAAAGGCAGTCACGTCATGAGCTTCGCCGAATACCCGATCCGGGTGGGCAGCATGCTGTTCACCGCCGTGGACCCCGAGCGCGGCCACGAGGTGAGCTACAACCGCTGGTACGAGCGCGACCACTACTACGCCGGCTGCATGATCGGCCCCGGCCTGCTCGCGGGCAGCCGCTGGGTGGCCACCGCCGACCTCAAGGCGCTGCGCTTCCCGGCCGACAGCGACGTCGTACCCGCCATCGGCGCCGGATCCTACGTCGCGATCTACTGGATCAACGACGGCCAGTTCGACGAGTGGAACGCGTGGGCCGTCGACCAGGTCAACTGGCTCTACGGCAACGACCGCGGCTTCCAGCACCGGGTGCACGCGCACACCGCCATGTACCTGCACGACAACCGCTGGTACCGCGACGAGGACCCGGTCCCGCTGGAACTCGCGCTCGACCGCAACTACCAGGGCCTGGTCTCGCTCGCCGTGCAGCGCGAGGAGGGCGTCTCGCAGGAGGACCTGGAGAAGTGGTTCTCCACCCACCTGCCGGAATTCCTCCGCGAGTCCCCGATCGCCTCGGTCGCCGCCTGGACCGCGGTCCCGCTCAAGGACGACGCGCCGGCCTTCGTCCCGCGCGACCCGAACGCCGCCACGCGCAGCATGCAGCTCTACTTCCTCGAGGGCGACCCGCGCGAAAGCTGGGACACCTTCCGCGAGTGGGCCGCGCGCATCGACGCCTCCGGCATCGGCCGGGTCACCTACTGCGCCCCGTGGATCCCCACCGTGGTCGGCACCGACACGTACACCGACCGACTCTGGGACTGACCAGCCTCGGTCACCACGCCGTCGGCGGGCTCGGATCCGAACGAACCCGGACCCGGGCCCGGACCCGACCCGTCGACGGCACGGCAACCGGCCCACACGTCAACTCAGTCGGCTGTGCCTGGCCCCGTAGAAGAAGTAGACGGCGAACCCGGCCACCATCCACACCAGGAACCTCAGCCACGTCTCGCCGCTGAGGTTGATCATCAACCACAACGTGGCCAGTATCGACAGGATCGGCAACCACGGCACGAACGGCACCCGGAACGCACGGGGCAACTCCGGCCTGGTCCGGCGCAGGATCAGCACGCTCGCCGCGACCACCAAAAACGCGAACAGCGTCCCGATGTTGACCATCACGTCGATCTCGTGGATCGGGGTGAACCCGGCGATCGCCGCGACCACCACCGCGATCAGCATCGTACTGACGTGCGGCGTGCCGTACTTGGGATGCACCCTGGCGAACAACGGCGGCAGCAGCCCGTCCCGGCTCATCGCGAAGAAGACCCGGCTCTGCCCCATCATCAGGATCATGCACACGGTGGTCAGCCCGGCCACCGCGCCGATGCTGATGATCGTCGCGATCCAGCCCTTGTCGACCGACCGGAACGCCTCCGCCAACGGCGCGGCGGAGGACAACATGTCGTAGCGCTGCATCCCCACCACGACCAGCGACACCGAGACGTACAGGATCGTGCAGATCACCAGCGAGCCGAGGATCCCGATCGGCATGTCGCGCTGCGGCTTGCGAGTCTCCTCGGCGGCGGTGGCGACCACGTCGAAGCCGATGTACGCGAAGAACACCAGCGCCGCGCCGGAGAAGATCCCCATCGCGCCGTAGATCTGCGGCTCGAACCCGAACAGGGTCTGCACCAGCGGCGCCTTGAGCCCGCCGTGGCCCGACGCCGGCGGCTGCGAATCGGGCACGAACGGGTTGTAGTTGCCGGACTTGACGAAGAACAGCCCGGCGAAGATCACGAGCAGCACGATGGCGATCTTGATCGTGACCATCACGAGGTTGAACCGCGCCGACAACTTGACCCCGAACACGAGGATCACCGCGACGCCGAGCACCAGCAGCAGCGCCGGCAGGTTGACCTTGCCCCCGTCGCCCGGCGCGGCGGTGATCGCCTCCGGCAGTTCGAGACCCGCCTGGGAGAGCAGCGAGTTCAGATACCCCGACCAGCCGATCGAGACCACCCCGACGCCGAGCGCGAGTTCGAGGATCAGGTCCCAGCCGATGATCCACGCAGGTAATTCGCCGAGCGTGGTGTAGGAGAACGTGTACGCGGAACCCGCCACCGGAACCGTGGACGCGAACTCGGCGTAGCACAGCGCGGCGAGCCCGCAGACGAACCCCGCCAGCACGAAGGACAGCGCGACCGCGGGGCCGGCGTAGTCCTTCGCCGCCGTGCCGGTGAGCACGAAGATGCCCGTGCCGACCACCACGCCGACCCCGAAGACCATCAGGTCCAGGGCGGACAACTCCCGGCGCAGGCCGTGCCCTTCGGGTTCGTCGGTGTCCTGGATGGACTGTTCGATGTTCTTGGTCCGAAACAAAACGTTGGCCATGGCAACACCTCCTGGTGGCGGAGACCGTTGCCATGATCGGGGCTTTCACTCCTGTTTACGGGGGATCGATCCTCGGCGCGTCAGGGTGATCTTGCTATTGGTCGCCGTCGCACTCGCGCCCCGAAGGCGTCGCCCGCGCTCGCACCTCGAAATCGTCGCCCGCGCTCGCACCTCGAAGTCATCCCCGCTCGCTCCCGGGCACGCAAACGACCCCGGGGCGCGGAACGGGAAGGTGTACCCCTCCCGTCCCACGCCCCGGGGCCGTCGTGGCGCGAGCCCTCGGTCAGGCCGTCGTCTCGTGCTGCTCGGCGTCGGCGTCGGCGGTCTTGGACGCGATTTCCTCGACCACCTGGCGCGAGATGTCCTGGGCGTTCAGCCCGATCCGCACCAGTACCTCGTCCCGCTCGGCGTGGTCGAGGAACTCCTGCGGGATGCCGAAGTCGCGCAGCGGTACGTCCACCCGGGCATCGCGCATCGACTGGGCGATCGCCGCGCCGACACCGCCGGCGCGGCCGTTGTCCTCGATGGTGACCACGAGCCGGTGCCGGGCCGCGAGCGGCGCGAGGCCGGCCGGTACGGGCTTGACCCAGCGCGGGTCGACCACGGTCGCCGCGATGCCCTGGTCGGCGAGCCGGTCGGCGACCTCGATCCCGGTCTCGGCCATCTGCCCGACGGTCACGATCAGCACGTCGCCGCCCTCGCCGCCGCCGTTGCGGTCGGGGCCGGTGCGGCGCAGTACGTCCATGCCGTCGATCCGGCCGATCGCCTCGATGTCGGGGCCCACCGCACCCTTGCCGAAGCGCACCACGGTCGGCGCGTCGTCGACGTCCATCGCCTCGCGCACCTGGGCACGCACCTGCGCGGCGTCACGCGGCGCGGCCAGCCGCAGCCCCGGGACGACCTGGAGGATCGACATGTCCCACATGCCGTTGTGGCTGGCCCCGTCCGGCCCGGTCACCCCGGCCCGGTCCAGCACGAACGTCACCCCGCACCGGTGCAGCGCGACGTCCATCAGGACCTGGTCGAAGGCGCGGTTGAGGAAGGTCGCGTACACCGCGACCACCGGGTGCAGCCCGCCGGTGGCCAGGCCCGCCGCCGAGGTGACCGCGTGCTGCTCGGCGATCCCGACGTCGAACACCCGCTCGGGATACTTCGCCGCGAACTTGTGCAGCCCGACCGGGATCAGCATCGCGGCGGTGATGCCCACGACGTCCTCCCGCTCGTCGGCGACGGCGACGATCTCGTCGGCGAACACCGACGTCCACGACGCGCCCGACTTCTTCACCGGCAGGCCGGTCTCGGGGTTGATCACACCCACCGCGTGGAACTGGTCCGCCGCGTCGTTGACCGCGTGCGCGTAGCCCTTGCCCTTCTGGGTGATCGCGTGCACGATCACCGGCCCGCCGAAGCCGCGGGCCCGGCGCAGCGCGTTCTCCACGGCCTCGACGTCGTGCCCGTCGATCGGGCCGATGTACTTCAGGCCCAGGTCCTCGAACAGGCCCTGCGGCGCGACCGCGTCCTTGAGGCCCTTCTTGGCGCCGTGCAGCATGTCGTAGACGGGGCCGCCGACGACCGGGGTGCGGCCCAGGACGCCCTTGCCCCACTCCAGGAACCGCTCGTAGCCGCGCGTGGTGCGCAGCGTCGCAAGGTGGTCGGCGAGGCCACCCTGGGTGGGACCGTAGGAGCGCTCGTTGTCGTTGACGACGATGATCACCGGGCGGTCCTTGGCCGCGGCGATGTTGTTCAGCGCCTCCCAGGCCATGCCGCCGGTGAGCGCACCGTCGCCGATCACCGCGACCACGTGCCGGTCGGTCTGGCCGCGCACCTGGTAGGCCTTGGCCAGGCCGTCGGCCCAGGACAACACCGTGGAGGCGTGCGAGTTCTCGATCACGTCGTGCTCGGACTCGGCGCGGCTGGGGTAGCCCGACAGGCCGTCGGCCTGGCGGAGCCGATCGAACCCGTCCTTGCGACCGGTCACGATCTTGTGCACGTAGCTCTGGTGTCCGGTGTCGAAGAGGATCTTGTCGCGCGGGGACTCGAACACCCGGTGCATCGCGATGGTCAACTCGACCACACCGAGGTTGGGACCCAGGTGTCCGCCGGTCTTGGCGACGGACTCCACCAGGAAGGTGCGGATCTCGTCCGCGAGCTGTGCGAGTTGCTCGGGCGAGAGGGCTTTGAGATCACGGGGTCCTCGAATGCCGTCCAGCAGGGCCACCCGTTCCTCCTTCATCGGATCCGTCACCACCCCCACGGGTGTGCGTGCGGGAGAGGCGTCCATCGAGTCTAGACGCGGCGGTGCCGACGGATGGTTCGCATCGACCCACCACGCCGCGCCATCCGTGCGGGACAACTCACATCGCGGCGCCCGCGATCTGCGGCTCGGGCATGCGTTCGATCGCGAAGGGAGTCATCTCGCTCATCACCATCGCCATCGCGCCCAGCACCTCGGCGCGCTCGCCGAGCGAGCCGGTGACCACGGACAATCGGCGCGAAGCGCTGGGGATGGCGTAGCGGCCGACCGACTCGACGATCGGCGCGATCAGCAGGTCGCCGGCGCCCGCGAGGTCGCCGCCGAGGATGATCCGTTGCGGATTGAGCAGGTTCGTCAGGCTGGCCACGCCCACCCCGACGTGCCGGCCGGCGTCCGCGACCACGCGCCGACACCCCGCGTCACCGGCCCTGGCGAGTTCGATCATGCGCTGGATGGTCAGGTCGGTGCCGTGGCTGCCGCGCAGCAGGTCCAGGAGGTAGGAGGCGTTGGTGAAGGTCTCCAGGCAGCCCCGGTTGCCGCAGCGGCACACCGGTCCGGACTCGTCCAGCGTTATGTGACCTATCTCGCCCGCCGTACCGCCGGGGCCGCGGTAGAGCCGGCCGCCGATCACCAACCCCGCGCCCACGCCGCCGGACACCTTGAGATAGGCCATCTCGGTACATCCCACGCCCGCGCCCCACACCGACTCGCCGAGCGCGCCGAGGTTGGCGTCGTTGTCGACCAGGACCGGCAGGCCCAGGCGCTCGCCCATCGCCTCGCGCGGGTGGCAGCCCACCCAGCCCGGCAGGATCGTGGTCGAGCCGAGCGCGCCGGTGTCGATGTCGATCGGGCCGGGCACGCCGAGGCCGACCCCGGTGACCTCGGAGCGCACCACGCCGGCCCGGTCGAGCAGCACCCCCAGCAGCCGGTCGGCCAGGGCGAAGCCCTCGTCGGCGGAGGAGTCGACGTCGATCGGGACATGCTCCTCGGCGAGCACACGGTGCGCGAAGTCGCCGATCGCGACCCGCAGGTGGCGGTGTCCGAAGTCGATGCCGACGACCACGCCCGACGCCCGGCTGAGCGATACGGCGCGGGCCCGCCGTCCGCCGGAGGAGGTGGGGGTGACCTCGACCATGTCGAGGGCCTTCAACTCCCGTACGATGTTCGACACCGTCGCCGCGGACAGGCCGGTGCTCCTTGCGATCTCGGCCTGGGTGAGCGCCCCCGCCATCCGCACCGCGTGCAGGACCCGGTCGAGATTGCCCCGATGCAGCGAGGACTGGGACCCCGACGAGTGCGGCCCCGGCGACTGGGCCTCCGGAAAGCGGGCCCCCGTCGTGCCGTCGGACATCTGCGTTCCCCTCGCCCCGGTGCATCTGCAGCACGTGTTGTGTGCAAGTCCTGAACTCTAATGCGCCCTCTGCTTACACAGAAGAGTCAAACCTGAACACAGGCGTCACGATCGGGCCTCTATTCGCCACTCCACGCACACGCGGTACGGGGAAGGCGGCAAACACCCCTTTCGCCCCCGGCGCCCGCCCCGCTCCGCCTCGCCCGGCCGCCCCGGGTGGTCGCCGGCGTCACAGCCTCGGTTCCCACCGCTCGCCACCCAGCGCCTCCTCGACGAGGCGGACCGCGCGCTCGGTGGCCGCCGCGCGCGAGCCCTCGTACTCGTACATCCGCAACGTCGCCTCCAGCGCGTGCACGGGCACAGCCTCCTTGAGGTCGACGCGCGCCGTGCCGTAGCCGTGCCGGGCCGCGGCCAGCGCCGCCGCCACGTGCTGACGGGCCATCCGGGCCAGGATCACCGGGTACTTGCGCAGTACCTCATGGCTTCGATAACCGGGCGGACACAGGTCGTACAGCCATGCGACGGCGGTGTCCTCCCACCCCGGCACCCCGGGCGGTCGAACACCCCGCGGCCAACCCGCCGGCGCGATTCCGTCCTTCCCGCGCGGCCTGGCTCGCGCCTCGTCCCCCGTCGCCGCATGCGCGAAACGACCCGGCCGCTCCCATGCCGGGGTGTCTCGATCGCCATTGCCGTACATATGTTCGATTATGCGCGGTGGTCGGCCGAGAATGCACATGTGGATCATGGAGGGGTACACCCGCACCCACGTTCGATCGACATCGCCGCACCCCGGCCCCTTCGGGCCGCCCGCCAACCTACGGAGGACCCGTGACTCAGGCCGCCCGCTCCGGCGACGAGGCCGCCTTCGCCCACATACCGCTGGTCGGCGTGTGGCGCAACGGCTTCCTGGAATCGGTACACCACGGCACGGCCGTACTGACCGGCACCGACGGGTCGGTGGTCGAGGGCCACGGCGCGGTCGACGCGCCGATGTTCCCGCGCTCGGCCAACAAGCCGTTCCAGGGCCTCGCGATGCTGCGCAACGGACTGGACCTGGACGGCGAACTACTCGCCCTCGCGTGCGCGAGCCATTCCGGCGAGGCGTTCCACCTGGAGGGGACCCGGCGCATCCTGGCCCGGGCGGGCCTGCCGGAGAGCGCGCTGCGGTGTGTACCGGACCTGCCCCTGGGCGCGGCGCAGCGCGACGCGTGGCTGGCGGACGGTCGCGGTCCCGAGCGGATCGCAATGAACTGCTCGGGCAAGCACGCGGCGATGCTGCTCACGTGCGTGCGCAACGGCTGGTCGACCGAGGACTACCTGACGCCGGAGCACCCGCTGCAAAAGGCCGTCCGCCGAGCGGTGGAGGACGTCGCCGGCGAGCCGGTCGCGGCGGTCGGCGTGGACGGGTGCGGGGCGCCGCTGTTCGCCATCTCGCTGGCCGGCCTGGCCCGCTCGTTCGGGCGCTTCGCGGGGGCGGCCGAGGGCACTCCCGAACGGCGGATCGCGGACGCGATGCGGGCGCACCCGCAGTGGGTCGCGGGGACCGGTCGCGACGTGACGGACCTGATGCGGGCGATCCCGGGACTGCTCGCCAAGGACGGCGCGGAGGCGGTGTACGCGGTGGGCCTGCCGGACGGCCGCGGCGCCGCGGTCAAGATCGCGGACGGGGCCACGCGGGCGCACATCGTCGCGATCGCGGCCCTGCTGTGGCGCATGGGCGCGGACGAGCAAACCCTCGCCCCGTTCACGCAGTCGCCGGTGTACGGCGCCGGCGAGGTAGTCGGCGCGATCCGCGCCTTCCCTCGTTTGAGTGAACCGGCCCGGTAGTCCTGTCGCCCACATGGGCCGAACGCAACACTGACCGTGCGGCCGGTTGGGAAACCAACCGGCCGCGCCAGTGCCTGCACCCAGGCACCTGACGCTCGTGCCGGTGCGCCTGCGCTCGTGCACCTGGGCCTGCGAGGCCGGTGAGCCCGGCCAAGCGCTCGTGCGCCTGCGGGGCCGGTGCGCCCGCCGGCGCAGGCTCACGCGGGCGCACCCGCCAGGGGCACCCGCGCCGAGACCGCCCGCCGGCGACGGGGCGGTCCGGTGCGAGGGCCGATCACGCATGCGGGGCAACCCCGATGACGCGCCGAACAACGCCGGCAAAACCGCGGCGGAACACGAACACCGGGCCGGGCTCCCGAGGGAGCCCGGCCCGGTGCGTGACCACCGCGAGGCCGCGACCGCGAAACGGTGCCCGGCCCTCGATCGACGTGCGATCAGCCCTTGTTCACCAGCGAACGCAGCACGTATTGCATGATGCCGCCGTTGCGGTAGTAGTCCGCCTCACCGGGGGTGTCGATGCGCACGACCGCGTCGAACGCGACACCGGTGTCGGTGGTGACCTTGACCGTCTTGGGCGTACGGCCCTCGTTCAGCTCGGTGATGCCCTCGAACGCGAAGGTCTCCTCGCCGGTGAGCCCCAGCGACGCGGCGCTCTGGCCCGCCGGGAACTGCAGCGGGATGACGCCCATGCCGATCAGGTTCGAACGGTGGATGCGCTCGTACGACTCGGCGATCACCGCACGCACACCCAGCAGCGAGGTGCCCTTGGCGGCCCAGTCGCGAGACGAGCCCGAGCCGTACTCCTTGCCCGCCAGCACCACCAACGGGATTCCCGCGGCCTGGTAGTTCACCGACGCGTCGTAGATCGTCGAGACCGGGGCGTCGGCCTGCGTGAAGTCACGCGTGAAGCCGCCCTCGGTGCCCGGCGCGATCTGGTTGCGCAGGCGGATGTTCGCGAACGTGCCGCGGATCATCACCTCGTGGTTGCCTCGGCGCGAGCCGTACGAGTTGAAGTCCTTGCGCTCGACACCGTTCTCGGCCAGGTACTTGCCCGCCGGGCTGTCGCCCTTGATCGAGCCCGCCGGCGAGATGTGGTCGGTGGTGACCGAGTCGCCGAGCTTGGCCAGCACCCGCGCGCCCGCGATGTCGACCACCGGCGCCGGCTGCATCTGCATGCCCTCGAAGTACGGGGGCTTGCGCACGTAGGTGGACTGCGGGTCCCACTCGAAGGTGGCGCCCGTCGGGATCTCCAGCGACTGCCAGCGCGAGTCGCCGGCGAAGACGTCGGCGTAGCGGTCGATGAACATGTCCTGGTCGATGGAGGAGGCCACGACCTCGGCGATCTCCTCGTCGCTCGGCCAGATGTCCGCGAGGTAGACCGGCTTGCCCTCGGGGTCCAGGCCCAGCGGCTCGGTGGTGATGTCGATGTCCATCGAACCCGCGAGCGCGTACGCGATCACCAGCGGCGGCGAGGCCAGGTAGTTCATCTTGACGTCGGGGTTGATCCGACCCTCGAAGTTGCGGTTGCCCGAGAGCACCGAGACGACCGCGAGGTCGGCGTCGTTGACCGCCTTGGAGACCTCCTCCGGCAGCGGGCCGGAGTTGCCGATGCAGGTCACGCACCCGTAGCCGACCAGCGAGAAGCCGACCTTCTCCAGGTACGGGATCAGGCCCGCCTTCGCGTAGTAGTCCATGACGACCTTGGACCCGGGCGCGAGCGTGGTCTTGACCCACGGCTTGCGGGTGAGGCCCTTCTCGACGGCCTTCTTCGCGAGCAGCGCGGCGCCGAGCATCACCGACGGGTTCGAGGTGTTGGTGCAGGAGGTGATCGAGGCGATCACGACCGCGCCGTGGTCGATCTCGTACTCGACGCCGTCCGCGCCGACCACCTTGGTCGGGTTGTGCACGCGACCGTTCGAACCGGTGGGGGCGTCGGAGGCCGGGAAGGACTCCTTGCCCGACTCGTCGCCGTTGGTGACGTAGTCCGGCAGCGCGCCGCGGAAGCGGGACTTGGCCTCGGTCAGCACGACCCGGTCCTGCGGACGCTTGGGGCCGGAGATGGAGGGCACCACGGTGGAGACGTCGAGCTCGATGTACTCCGAGTACTCCGGCTCGTGGCTCGGGTCGTGCCACAGCCCCTGGGCCTTGGCGTACGCCTCGACCAGCGCGAGCTGCTTGTCGTCGCGGCCGGTCAGGCGCAGGTAGGTGATCGTCTCGGCGTCGATCGGGAAGATCGCGCAGGTCGAGCCGAACTCCGGCGACATGTTGCCGATGGTGGCGCGGTTGGCCAGCGGCACCGCACCGACGCCCTCGCCGTAGAACTCGACGAACTTGCCCACCACGCCGTGCTTGCGCAGCATGTCGGTGATGGTCAGCACCACGTCGGTGGCGGTGACGCCCGGCTGCGCCTTGCCCGAGAGCTTGAAGCCGACCACGCGCGGGATCAGCATGCTGACCGGCTGGCCGAGCATGGCGGCCTCGGCCTCGATGCCGCCGACGCCCCAGCCGAGCACGCCCAGGCCGTTGACCATGGTGGTGTGCGAGTCGGTACCGACACAGGTGTCGGGGTAGGCCTGCCCGTTGCGGACCATGATCGTGCGGGCCAGGTGCTCGATGTTGACCTGGTGCACGATGCCGGTGCCGGGGGGTACGACCTTGAACTCGTCGAACGCGGTCTGGCCCCAGCGCAGGAACTGGTAGCGCTCCTTGTTGCGGCCGTACTCGATGTCGGTGTTGATCTCGAACGCGTCCGGACGGTTGAACACGTCGGCGATGACCGAGTGGTCGATGACCATCTCGGCGGGCGCGAGCGGGTTGATCCGGGAGGCGTCGCCGCCGAGGGCCTTCACGGCCTCGCGCATCGTGGCGAGGTCCACCACACACGGCACACCGGTGAAGTCCTGCATGATCACGCGCGCCGGCGTGAACTGGATCTCCTCGCTCGGCTCGGCCTTCGCGTCCCAGCCGCCCAGGGCGCGGATGTGATCGGCGGTGATGTTCGCGCCGTCCTCCGTGCGGAGCAGGTTCTCCAGCAGGACCTTCAGGCTGTAGGGGAGGCGCTTGCTGCCCTCCACCTTGTCCAGCCGGAAGATTTCGTACGACTCGTCACCCACGTTCAGGGTGGAGCGAGCGTCGAAGCTGTTCGCGGACACGACGGTCTCCCTTGATCTTGTGCGTTTCTCCCGCATCCTGCCGACACCCACTCGACCTTCGCCAAGCAAGGTGACCCTAAGTAGGGGATGCCGGGGTCTGCGCCCCGCAGATATCTTGATGTCAAGACAAGTCTAGCCCAGGCGTCGACTCCCCCGTGCGGGTACCCGTCTCCGGCGCGCCGAAAGGTCGGTCGGGATTCGTCCCGAGATCTCTCCCACGCACGCGCGTGCGCCCCTAACATGCGGGGCAGCGAGTCCGGTACGGCCCACCGTGTGGGTCCGGAGCGTGGCCTCGGGAACACGCCCGGGGTATGGGCGCATCGGGTGGGATGGCGACGAGGGGAATGACGCCATGAAGCGGATCCGGATCGGGATACTGGGCGCGGCTCGCATCGCGCCGGCCGCGCTGGTCAGGCCCGCGCGGCTGATCCCGGAGGTACGGGTCGCCGCGATCGCCGCACGCGACCCGGCCCGCGCCGACACCTTCGCCCGGCGCCAGGGCATCCCGCGCGTGCACGCGACCTACGCCGATCTGATCGCGGATCCCGAACTGGACGCGGTCTACATCCCGTTGCCCAACGGACTGCACGCGCACTGGACGACCCGGGCGCTGGCGGCCGGCAAGCACGTGCTGTGCGAGAAGCCGATGGCCGCCAACGAGGCCGAGGCGCGGGAGATCGCCGACGCCGCGGAGCGTGCGGGCCTGGTCGCGATGGAGGCATTCCACTACCGCTACCACCCGCTCGCGGGGCGGATGCGGGAGATCGTCGACGACGGCGAACTGGGCGAGATCCGCCGGATCGACACCTCGATGTGCTTCCCGCTGCCGCTGCCGGGCGACATCCGCTACCGCTACGACCTCGCGGGCGGATCGCTGATGGACGCCGGATGCTACGCCGTACACCTGATGCGGGTGCTGGCGGGCGACGGCGACCCGATCGAGGTCCTGGGCGCGCGGGCGCTCACCGTACCCCGCGACCGCCGAGTGGACCGCGCGATGTCGGCCCGGCTGCGACTGCCGGGCGGTGTCCTGGGCGCGGTGCACGCGTCGATGTGGTCGCGACGCCTGCTCGACATGCGCGCGCACGTGGTGGGCACGCGCGGCGAGATGCGCGTATTCAACTACCTGATGCCGCACCTGCCGCACCGGTTCACCGTGAGCGTGGCCAAGCGCCGGCGGCACGAACACCTGGGCGAGGCCGCGAGGACGCCGACCTACCGCCTGCAACTCCAGGCGTTCGCGGACGCGATCCGACTCGGCCGGCCGACCCTGACGCCCGCGGCCGACGCGGTACCCACCCTGCGCGTCATGGACGCGATCTACCGCGCGGCCGGCCTGCCCCTGCGCGGGGAGGCCACCGCCACACGCTGAGCGAGCGGCTCAATGCATGATGTAGTGCAGGATGACGTCGTGCACGTGCCGGCCCTTGTCGTCGCTGCGGAACTCCACGCTGTAGGTCTGCGTGCCGACGTGGATCGCAATCTCGCTGGAGCTCAGGTAGGAGCCGGTGAAGCTCTTGTTGGAGACCATGCTGACGCTGCTGATCTTCGAGTAGGGCAGCGAGGTGATCGCGATTTTCTTGCCCACGAAGCTGTTGTCCTGGATGATCGCGCGCCGATCGGTCAGGCCGATGAACCCGGTGCCGACACCCTTCGCGTCGTAGACCGCGATGATCTGCTCGCCCGGGAGCAGACCGCTCTGGATCTTCTCCAACTGCTCACGCTTGTCGAAGACGACGTTTCCCGCCCCGCTCATCCCGTGCTCCTCCCGGTGGACCTGCGACACCCAGCCTAAGGCCGCCCGATCAGCGCCATTCGCCCGTGTCGTGGAAGTGGGTCAAGGTTGCCTCGTATGGAGTGAGATCCAACTCCTGGCGGGCCAACCACTCGTCCGAGTAGTACGAGTGCGCATAGCGCTGGCCGCCGTCGCACAACAGCGTCACGATCGAGCCGGTACGCCCCGCGGCGCGCATCTCGGCGACCAGGCGCAGCGCGCCCCAGAGGTTGGTGCCGGTCGAACCGCCGGCCTTGTGGCCGGTGCGGCGGTGCAGTTCGCGCATCGCCGCCATCGACGCGGCGTCGGGGACCTTGATCATGCGGTCGACGATGTTCGGCATGAAGCTGGCCTCGACCCGCGGCCTGCCGATGCCCTCGATCCGCGACGAGCACGCCTCGGCGTACGCGGGGTCGTGCGTGCGCCACCCTTCGAAGAAGGCCGAGTTCTCGGGGTCCACGACGCAGATCTTGGAGTGGTGTCGGCGATAGCGCACGTAGCGGCCCATCGTCGCGCTGGTGCCCCCGGTGCCGGCGCCGACGACGATCCACTCGGGGATGGGGTGCCGCTCCTCCGACATCTGCTCGAACACCGACTCGGCGATGTTGTTGTTGCCCCGCCAGTCGGTGGCGCGCTCGGCGTAGGTGAACTGGTCCATGAAGTGGCCGCCGGTCGCCGCCGCGAGCGAGCGCGAGACGTCGTAGACCGTGGCGGCGTCGTCGACGAGGTGACATCGTCCGCCGTGGAACTCGATCAGCTCGATCTTCTCGGGACTGGTCGTGGCGGGCATGACCGCCACGAAGGGCAGGCCGATCTGGTTGGCGAAGTACGCCTCCGAGACGGCCGTGGAGCCCGAGGACGCCTCGATCACGGTGGTGCCCTCCTCGATCCACCCGTTGCACAGGGCGTAGAGGAACAACGATCGTGCGAGGCGGTGCTTGAGCGAGCCCGTGGGGTGGGTGGACTCGTCCTTGAGGTAGAGGTCGATGCCCCACTCGGTGGGCAGCGGATAGGCGAGCAGGTGGGTGTCGGCGGAGCGGTTCGCGTCGGCGCTCACCTTGCGGATCGCCTCGTCCACCCAGTCCCGGGTCTTCGCGCTGAAACGGTCCACATCGTTGCCCACCGGCGTCACGTCGACTCCCCTGGCTGGTTCCTGTCCCCCGTGCCGGGCGTGGATGACGAGGGCTGTGGGATCGATGGTCATCGATCGCCGCCCAGGCTACGGGCCGACCCGCCATCTGCGGGACCAACCCCCTGAAAGGCCTATGAGCTGCGCATACGTATTCTCGGCCGGAACGTGTGACGTGTCGGGGGGTCCGCCGCGTCTATGGGGTGGGTACGCGCGAGGGCGCGTAGGGACGAGGAGGGCCTATGGCGGGCTTCGACGCTGAGCCGGCCGATTTCCTGGAGTTCGCCAATGCCTGCAGCGGTCGGCTGTTCCGGACGGCGTGGCTCCTGTGTGGCGATTGGCATCTCGCCGAGGACCTCGTGCAAACGACGCTGGGCAAGCTGTACCGGGCATGGAAGCGGGTCAGCCGGGCCGACAGCCCGGAGGCATACGCGCGCACCGTGCTCACGCGCACGTATCTGTCCCACCGGCGCAGGCTGAGCAGCACCGAGCAGCCGTACGCGGACCTGCCGGAGGGTGCCGGTCCCGAGCAGGACCAGGCGTTGCGGCTGACCCTCCTGAAGAGCCTGGCCGAACTGCCGCCCAAGGACCGGGCGGTCTTGGTCCTGCGCTATTGGGAGGACCTGAGCGTGGAGCAGACGGCACGGCAGATGGGCGTGTCCGAGGGAGCCGTGCGCAGTAGGTCCATGCGGGCGCTGGAGAAATTGCGGAGCCTGCTCGGGAGCGAGTCCGGCTGGCTTTCCGCCGCATGAGGGGTCGACGAGTGCACCGCCGGCACGGCCGTACGGCTGGTGAACGAGACGACCCGGGTTCATACGGATGGCGAGGAGACGGTACGTCTATGGGGTCCGAGGAAAAGGAACTGGCGGCCGCGATGCGGACGTCGGCGTCGGGGCTGGTGCCCCCGACGGGATTGGTCGCGGGCGGCATCGCCCGAGGCAGACGGATGAAGCTGGTCCGCCGTCTCCAGGTGGGCGCGTCCGCCGCGGCGGTGCTCGCCGTGGCGGGCACGACCGTCCTCGCCGTCTCCGGCGGGGACAACGGTGGCGACCGGCATGTCACGGGCCCGGCCGGCATCGCGACGGAGATCCCCGCCCCACCGACCGCGACGGCACCCAAACCCGGGCCGACCCTGTCCGCACCCACCGGCCTGGTGCCCGTCCTGCCGCCGGTGCTGCTGCAAAACCTCCTGCAGCGTGTGCCGCAGGGCCTCGTGCGCTCCGGAGTCACCGGGTCGGATCAAACAGTCAAAACGTCCGCGGGCATACGCAGCGCGGGCGCGTCGGTGTCGTTGGTCCTCGACGACTCGTCCGGCCCCACCTTGTTCTCGGTGACGGTACGGCAGGACGCCGAGAAATCCGACGAGGTCCACTGTCCGCCGCAGGACGGCAGTACCAAGGCCACGTGCACGGACCGCAAGATGGGGAACGGCACCCGCGTGGTCGAGCGTCAGGACTGGGTCTACCCCGCGTCGGCGGACACCCCGGCAAACCGTGCCGACGGCAAGGCCGGTCCGTCGGGAAGAGGACCGAAGGACTGGTCCGTGCGCGTCGAGCGCCCCGACGGCGTCGTGGTCGAGATCAGGGAGATCGCCTCCCGCGAGGAGAAGGGCCCCGTCAGCCGGGAGACGCCGATCTTCCAGATGGACGCGTTGCGCGGATTCGCGCTCGATCCGGTCTGGAGGGTATGGATCCCACCCGAGATCAACAAGATCGCCGACAGCGCCCTGCCGGTATTCGTCCGCGCTTCTTCCTCGGACGCGAAGTACGAGCCGCAGCTGCCGCCGGCGAACGCGCCGTCCGGTCCGACGGGCAGCAGTGGGAAGGCCGTTCCGCCTGCGGAACCGTTCGCGGGAACATGGTCGGCACACACCCGCGGCACTGCGCCGGGGACCGCATCTCCCAGCACGTCGACCCCCGGCCCCGGAAACAGCGGCTGAAGATCTCCGCCGCCTGTCGGGCATGACCCGGCGGTGTCCGGGCAGGCGCCGGACGTCGAGCCCCCGAGCGCCTCTGACTCCCCCTCACGCTTCGGGGGCTCGATGCCGCCCGCAGCCGGACGTCTGGGATCCTGACGCGGGGTCCTGCCGACCCCGCGGATTCTCGAGAGAGGCGGTCGCGATGACCGGGGGCATAGGTATCGGTCTGGGCGGCGTGGGGTTCGAGGGTGGCTACGCGCAGTACGGCCCGACGGACGCCGAGGAGCGTGCCCGACACATCCTGCAGGTCTTCGACCGTGCCTTCGGCGCGCTGATCGACGGCGACCCGGCGGCGTTCCGGGTGAAGTTCCGCAAGATGGCCGCCTCGGCATTCGCGTTCTACCGGGGCACGGCCTGCCTGTTCTACGCCGACTTGGACGGCCGCGAGGATCCCTTCCTCGACGAGCGCACCTCGCGGGTGTGGATCCACGGCGACCTGCACGCGGAGAACTTCGGCACGTACATGAACGCGGACGGCAAGCTCGTGTTCAACGTCAACGACTTCGACGAGGCGTACGTCGGCCCCTGGACCTGGGACGTCAAGCGGTTCGCCGCCAGCCTCGCGCTGATCGGGCACGGCAAGGCGCTGAGCGACGACACCATCGCGTCCCTGGTCGCCGCCTACGGCGCGGCCTACCTCGACCAGCTTCGCCTGCTGACCGACAAGACCACGCCCCAGGACTCCGCGCTGACCCTGGCGACGACCGAGGGTCCGCTGCTGGAGGTCCTGCGCCGGGCCCGCCTGCAGACCCGCATCGAATTGTTGCGCTCGGAGACGGTCGTGGCCGACCACGAACGGCGGTTCGCCTTGTCGGGCGGCGCGTTCGAGCTGCCGGACGACGTCAAGGCGACGGTCCTGGAGGCATTCCGCCGCTACCTCGACACACTGCCCCCCGCGACCCGGCAGCGGCCGGACACCTACGAGGTCAAGGACGTCGTGGGTCGGCGCGGAGTCGGCATAGGCAGCGCCGGTCTGCCCTCGTACAACCTGCTGATCGAGGGGAACACGGAGGCGCTGGAGAACGACGTGATCCTGTACATGAAGCAGGGCCAGACGCCTTCGGTCAGCCATCACGTCACCGACCCCGAGGTGCGCTCCTACTTCGAGCACGAGGGACACCGCACGGTCATCTCCCAGCGCGCCCTGCAGGCGCACGCGGACCCGTGGCTCGGCTACACCGACATCGACGGGATCGGGCAACTGGTCGCCGAGGTCTCACCCTACGCGAACGACCTCGACTGGTCCGACCTCAACGAGGTGGACACGATCACGGAGGTCGTGGAGTACCTGGGCCGCGCCACCGCGACGATGCACGCCGTCGCGGACGAGGAGAGTGGTCACACGCTCGTACCCTTCTCGACCGAGGACGCCATCCGCACGGCGATCGAGCGCGACGAGGATGGCTTCATCACGTCGCTGGTGGACTTCGCACACGCCTATGGCGCACGCGCCCGGGCCGACCACGCGATCTTCGTGGACCTCTTCCGCAACGGTCTGATCCGGGGTTTGTAGCCCCGCCTCGAGGCCCGGAGGGGCACCACGCCGGCGTCCGATTCCCGCCGGCCCCCGGGCCGGGAGCGGGTGACACTGGTCGACGTGATGGACGACGAGCAGTGCTACCGAGCGTGCAGCAGCCGAGACAGTCGGTTCGACGGCTGGTTCTACATGGCGGTCACAAGCACCGACATCTACTGCCGGCCGAGTTGCCCCGCGGTCAAGCCGAAGCGGGAGAACGCGAGGTTCTACCCCTCCGCGGCGGCCGCGCAGGCGGCGGGTTTCCGGGCGTGCAAGCGCTGCCGTCCGGATACCTCGCCGGGATCGCCGGAGTGGGACGTGCGCGCCGACGTGGTCGGCCGGGCGATGCGCCTGATCGCGGACGGCGTCGTGGACCGCGAGGGCGTGGGCGGCCTGGCGGGTCGCCTCGGCTACAGCGACCGCCAACTGAACCGCCTGCTGATGGCCGAGGTCGGCGCGGGCCCCCTCGCGCTGGCCCGGGCCCGGCGGGCGCAAACGGCCAGGGTCCTGTTGGAGACCTCCGATCTCCAGATCGCACAGGTCGCGTTCGCGGCCGGCTTCGCGAGCGTGCGCCAGTTCAACGACACGGTGCGCGAAGTGTTCGGGCGCACTCCGACGGAGGTGCGCGGGCGCGCCGGCGCGCGAGGCGTCGAGCCCGGCGAGATCCGGCTGCGCCTGCCCTACCGGGAGCCGATCGCACTCGCACACGCGCTCGACTTCCTGGGTCTGCGGGCGGTGCCCGGCATCGAGGAGTACGCGCACGGCGTCTACCGCAGGGTGCTGTCTCTCCCGCACGGCACCGGGGTGGTCGAACTCTCCCCCGGCCCCTCCTGGGTGTGGTGCCGTCTGGTCCTGGCCGATCTGCGCGACCTGGGCGCCGCCGTGCAGCGCTGCCGCCGCCTGCTCGACCTGGACGCGGACCCGCTCGCGGTGGACGAGGCACTGGGCAACGCCGAACTCGCCGACGGCGCGCTGGCCGCCCTGGTGCGGGCCACACCCGGGCTACGCTCGCCGGGCCATGTGGACCCCGACGAACTCGCCGTGCGGGCGGTGCTCGGCCAGCAGGTCTCCGTCGCAGGCGCGCGCACGATCGCGGGTCGGCTGACGTCCCTGTACGGCAAGCCGCTGCCCGCACCTCAGGGCACACTCACTCACGCCTTCCCTGCAGCCGCCGCGCTGGCGGACGCGGATCCGGCCGATCTGCCGATGCCCAACGCGCGTAAGAAGGCGCTCTTCGCGCTCACCGGCGCACTCGCGTCCGGCGCCGTTCGCCTCGACCCGGGGGTCGATCGTCGGGCCGCCGAGGCTGCTTTGTTGGCCCTTCCGGGCATCGGCCCCTGGACGGCGTCGTACATTCGACTGCGGGCACTCGGCGATCCGGACGTGTTCCTGCCGACGGATCTGGGCGTCAAGCACGCGCTCGCGGGCTTGAACCTCTCGATCTCGGCGGCGCAGTCGTGGTCCCCGTGGCGCTCGTACGCACTGCACCACCTGTGGGCGAGCCTGTCCGCAACGTCCACCGTCTCGGTGAAGGAAGTCGCATGAACCAGGACGCCCTGTTCGAGGCCGTCGAAGCGCCCGACCCCAACGTGCCTCCCGCCGTGTTCAACACCCCCCTCGACGGCCCTCGTCGATACGCGACGATGGACTCCCCCGTCGGCGAGCTGCTCATGATCGGCGACGGCCGCTCGCTCACCGCCCTGTTCATGGGCGCGACGCCAAAAGCGGACTGGGTACACGATCCCGGTGCGTTCGGTGAGACGAAGGCGCAGTTGAGCGCTTACTTCGCCGGCGAACTGCGCGAGTTCGACCTGCCGTTGGCGCCGGTCGGCACGGCCTTCCAGCTCAAGGTCTGGTCGGCCCTGACCACCATCCCGTTCGGGCACACCATGTCCTACGGCGGCCTGGCGACGAGGTTCCTCGGCCAACCGACCGCCTCCCGAGCGGTCGGGCTCGCCAACGGTCGCAACCCGATCAGCATCATCATCCCGTGTCACCGGGTGATCGGTGCGAACGGCACGTTGACCGGCTACGCCGGCGGACTGCCGCGCAAGCAACGCCTGTTGGCCCTGGAGAACGTCCGCGTCACGGGATAGCGAGGCCGCCTTCGACGACACCACCGCGGCCACGGGACTCACGACTGGAAGGCTCGCCGCACGAGCGCGGCCACCTGTCCCCGGCGGAGCGTGTCGTGCCAGGTGAAACGCAGCACCAGGGCGCCCACGAGAGCGAGTTCGTTGGCCCTGGCCCGATCGCGAAACAGCGCGTCGGGCCGCGAGTGCACGTCCATCCCGTCCGCCTCTGCGAAGACGGGCCGCAAGCCGGTGAGCCACGCGAGGTCCACCCGGGCCCGACCGCCGCCGGGCAGGGCGACCTCGTGCTGCAACTCGTCCGGCGCGACCCCGCCGCGCACGCAGTCGAGCCGTACCCGCGACTCCAACGGGCTCTCGGCTCGCCCGTCCGCGATCGCGAGCAGTGGTCGCACTCGGCCCGCGCCGGGACGGCCCGCCGACACCCGCTCGATTCCCACGAGGTCTGCCTCCTCCACCAGTCCCAGGTGCAGCGCCGAGTCGAGCACCGCGAGACCTTCCTCGGGCGACAACCTCGGGACGAGGTCGGCGAGCGTGCGCACCGGCGTCGTCACCGGCAGGCCGTCCACCGTCACGGTCTCGTCGGCTCGCAGCCGACGGCGATACGCCACGATCCCCGGACCACCACGACGCGAGGCGGTATCGGGCGTCGCCACGTGCACACATGCCTCGTGTGGCACGCCACGCATCCCGTGCATACGGGCCGCACTGTGCAATACGGCGACGGCCCGCTCTCCATACGCCGCGAGCCCGGCACGCAACAGCCCGCGCGAGGAGAGCAGACATCGATCGGCATCGACGTGCCCCACGCCGCGTGCGATCTCGCGCACCTTCCCAGCGTTCACGAGCCTTCGCCACACCTGTCCGGATACTCCGGCGGATGTCGCTCGTTCCCGTGTCACCACTCCGTCGTACTGCCATGCCAGCTCCCGCAGGACTCGTAGGGCCTCTTCCATTCCCGGATCCTGGTCCGTGCGGCCGGCCGCGTGCTGCCGGCGACGGGAGCTGTGGACAACCGGGCACTTGTGGACAACTTGAGGCACACTTTGCCGGATTCGCGGATGATCTTCAGCTGCTCGACATCTTCATGATCATCGAGGGCCGCCCAACGGCCGGCCCCAACCGGTGTGATGGGCGCGTCCCCACTGCCTCCTGTCCCGAGGATCGCCATGCCCGACATCCGCAAGCACCGGCGCATCGCCGCCGTGTGCGCCGCGCTCGCCCTCACTGCGGGCGCGAGCGCCGCGTACGCCGAGAGCCGCCCCACCCCCCGCGCGGCCGCCCCCACGAGCGCGGCCCCCGCCGCGCCCGCCAAGGTGTCCTTCAACGTCGTCAGCGACGTACAGGGCGACCTGGCGGACTTCGGCCGGGCGCTCGACCAGATGAAGGTCGTCAACCCCGACAGCCGCGCGCTCGTGGTCAACGGCGACATCACGCCGCGTGGCTACAAGGCCGAGTACGACCAGGTGAAGCAGGTCCTGAACTCGCGCCCGCACCCGGCGAACACGTACTTCACGATCGGCAACCACGAGTTCTACGTGCCCAAGTACTGCAACCCGGACAAGCTGTGCCAGGAGACCTGGCCGAACGGCACGACCGAGCAGTCGCTGTTCCAGAACTTCTACGATTTCACCGGCCTCGACAAGGTCTACTACGAGCGCGTCGTCGACGGTGTGCCGATGTTGTTCCTCGGCACCGAGAAGTACATGAAGTACAGCGACCCGTCCAAGTGGGACGAGGTGTGGTTCAGCGAAGAGCAGCTGACCTGGCTCGAGCAGCGGATGAACTACTGGGAGGCACAGGGCAAGCCCACGTTCGTGTTCTCGCACCACGTCCTTCCGGACACGGTGTCGGGCACGCGCAACAAGCTCTACAAGTCGGACTACCTCCAGGCCGACCGGCTCATGAACATCCTGGGCGCCCACAAGGACGCCGTGCTGTTCACGTCCCACACGCACTGGGATCTGAACCTGTCCGACTGGGCCGTGCGCAAGGTCGTGCCGGGGACCGGCAACCTCGAAGGCTTCACGGTCGTCAACACCGGCGCCGTGCAGACCCAGTGGACCGACAACGGCTCCGGCGGCGAGAGCGCGCTGGACGGGCTGGAGAACAGCGGGCTTCAGGTCGAGGTCGCGAACGACCGGGTGACGATCAAGGCACGCGACTTCCGGCGCAACCACTGGATCAAGGAGCTGAACGTCCAGCTCCACACCAAGTGCGCGGCGGCCAAGCCGTGGACGGAGTCGATGACGTACAACAACGGCGACACCGTGGTGTGGAACAACCGCACCTGGCGTGCCAAGTGGTGGACGCGCGGCGAGACGCCGGGCACGACCGGCCCGTGGGGCGTGTGGGAGGACCAAGGCGCCTGCTGATCAGCTGCGACCGAGCCGATGGGGGTGGGACCGTGCCTCGGGCGGTCCCACCCCCATCCGTGCCGTCGAATTCGCGAACAGCGGCGCGACGACGGCGCGGGCCACGTGCTGTGCGCGGCGGGTCGAGCGCACGCGAGCGCTACCGGGCCCCGGCTCGAGGTCCGGCCGTTGTCGAACCGGGCGGCGCGGGCAGGACTTCCGCCGCGAGAGCCGGCTCCGCGTCGGAGGTCGAGGTCGCCGGCAGCCGAGGCGGCCCGATCGTGGGATCGACCCGCACGAGGGTGAGATCGCCGTCGGCGAGCACACCCGCCCGCCGGCGCGCAGCCACCCATCGGGCAAGTTCCGAAGGGCCGCTTGCCGCGGGTTCCCGCAGTTCCTCCCACGGCCGGCCGCCCGCCAGCGCCGTGCGCAGGAACCATGCGCCCGCCGTGTCGTTGGCGACGTACAGCAGGTCGCGGTCGGTCCAGGTGCCCCGCGCGCATCGCACCCGTCGGGCAACCGCCGCAGGATCCGCGCCGTTGCTGGTCGCGACATCCACCCGCCGAGAGGTCGGGAACACACGCCAGAGACGGTCACCGCGGACCTGGAAAAGGTACGCGTCGCCGAGCACGGCCGCGGCCCACTGGCCCCGTCCCGACAGCCACGGGTGCGGCGCGAGGTGTGCGGCGAGGACTGCGGACGCGTGTGCCCCACGGGTCAACTTGCGGAGTTCGTAGGGCTGTACCGGCATCCCGCGCCGGTCCCGCTCGACCAGGTAGCGCCTGGTCAGATCGGGCCATCGGTCCGCCGCCCGCGCCAACACGTCCGCGAAGCCCGTGCCTCCGCACAGCAGCGGTGTGGGCGCCGCCCCGCAGGCGCGGACCAGGAGTTCGGCCCAGCGCCGTGCGAGCAGGCTCTCCGCGGCGCCGTCCGCGAGCGCGACGCGCAGTGCGCCGGGTCGGTCCACCCGGGCTCTTCTGCAGGCGGGCCCGGCCGGGGTCAAAAACCCCCGGCCGGCGCCGTCACCGATCCAGACCGCGTCCTCGTACTCGAGTGGTTCGCCTTCGTGCCGGTGCAGCGCCAGGACCGTGACGTTCGCGCGCACCGTGCCGTCTCCTCTGTGGTGGTACGAAAACCTCTCAGCCGCGTACGCCCGCGATCGGGTTGGGGATGTCGACGTAGACGGACTGGGTCTCCAACGGGACTTCGAGTTCGTCGAGACCCGCGACGCGGGTGAGCAGGTTGGCTTTGCACCGCAGTGTGGCACCGTCGAGGAGGCGGTCCACCAGCGGGCGTCCGGCCGGATGATCGGTGCGGGTGCGCACCAGTCGGTCGCGGAAGATCGCGATCAACGCCTGTTCGTCCGCCAGTCCTTGCGCACCCATCGCACCCACCAGACCGAGCACGTTGTTGATCGCCAGGTAGTAGCCGAGCCGTTCGTCGATCACATGATCGGGACACCACGTGCCCAGATCCCGACCCGCGCCCGGGAGCCAACGCGCCAGGCGAGCGCCCCGTTCGGCGGAAAAGTAGTAACCCTGGTTGCCCCGATAGCGACCGCCGATAGGGCGGCCGTCGGTGTCCAGCACGACCATCGTGTTCTGCTGATGCGCCTCCAGGCCCAAGCCGTATTCACCGTGCAACCACAGGATCGGCGCGACCAACACGTCCAGATAGCGCCGAAACCACGACTCCGCGGTCTCCCGCAGCGGTGTCGCGGTGCGCGCGGCGAGCGTGTACAGCACATCGGCGAGCATCGACCTGCTCCGCGCCAGGTCCGGGCGCGGAGCAGCCAGGCCCGCGATGCAGTGCACGCGATCGCGCGCGCCGAACGGGTTGTCGCGCACCACGAGTTCGAGCCCCGACTCGCCACGCCCGCCCGGGATGTCGACGGCGATCCAGCCCAGGTCGCGCAGCACGTCGAAGCCGGGATGGGCAGAATGCATGACCCGCTTGAGGCCGGCGTCGAGCATCCGGTGCACCGCGAGACCGCGGCGCAGTTCACTGCGGTGGTTCTCGCGCCGGGAGTTGGTGATCTCGACGCCGAGCGAGGTCTTGAGCATCACAGGCGCGCCGGAGCGGTACACCGTGCGCAGCGAGGATGTCGCCGACCAGGCGGGACCGCCGGGCCCCAGGTCGCGCAGCAGGCCGCGATCCAGGAGGGCCGCGATGCCCGGGCGGGCGAGCACGTCCCGGGCCTGCCACGGGTGCGCCGGCAACGCGACCATGCCCGGAGGCAGGTTCACGTCGCCCTCGGCGAGGCCGGCGAGGACGACCGGCACAGGCCGCCCCAGGTCGCCGTCGTGAACCGCGACCGAGGGGTCGACGGCGAACCAGTGCAACGGGAACGAGCCGCGGAGTTCCGGCGAGTAACGCGGCGAGGATGGTCCGTACATGCCCTGCCGGGATGCCGGCGAGGGGTGCATCGGGTGACCGAGCACGATCGACTGCTCGGTGCTCAGGAACGGTGTGTTCCCGGCAACGTCCTCGGGCGACTTGCGACGCTCGGAAAGGTGGTGCGCGATCCGCCGGGTCGAGTCGATGACCCGGTCCGTCATGTCGGCGATCGCGGTGATCGAGCCGACGCGACCGTGCGCGGCCTCGATCGCGAGCAGGACCGCGAGCGTGGTGGCGTCCAGTGCGACGCCGCTGCTCAGTCGGACCGGTCCGAATCGGTGCATGCCCGTCTCGGATCGATACAGGATCGGCGCGACGACGGTGCTGGCGGTCGCGGGCAACGGAAGCCGTAACGGGCCGTCCGCCGGTACCACCGTTCCGCTCTCGCGGATGCGGCAGCGCAGCAGATTTTCGATGGCCGCGTGATCGGCGGCGCGCGCCGGCACGGGATCGAGCAGCGGATCGGTCGAGACCCGGTCACCGGGGCCGGAGTGCCGCGCGGCGCCGAGTACCGCACCGGTGCGCGGGTGTTCGGGTTCGACGTGGGCCGGATGGTCACGCGCCGGCGAGGGTTCGTCGCCGGCGGGCCCCGGGGTGGGCTTTCGAGGGCTGCCCGGTCGCGCCGGCTCCGGAAGCGCCTCCGCGGATGTCGACATGTGCGGTACGTACCTCCCCTGGTCTGCACGGCCGTGGGTCGGACTACGGTTCGGATCGTGGACGCGGTCCATTCGCCACCGCTCCGAGGGACGTTCACCGTACGGCAATCCGTTGGTTATCAGAATCATGTCCCGCAACAGGCCCGCGTGTGCGGGCTTTGCGCGATGGCGACCCCTCGTCATGATCCGCGACACCGTCGGGCACGGCATCGACGGCGAATGCGAGCCACCACCCGAAACGTCGTCACCGAGCGGTTCGGAGGACTCCTCCGCACGATACGAACCTCCCGGTAACAGTGACGTCGACGGCCGGAACAGGCGTTTCCGAGCCGGTTTTCCGTCCGCCCGCGCCGGCCCGTGAACATGCCGGTGGGCCTGGGGCGGATCCGCCCATCCGCCGGTGGCGATCGGGACGGACGAGGGGAAGCCACGCGGCACACCCCTCACTTCCACAAGGAGCTTGCACCACTTCGGGACGCCTCGGGGCACTTGTGGAGGATATCCCTGCGACGATCGCGTGATCCGCCGATCGCCATCACGCATCGCCGTCATGCGGTTACGATACGAATGCCCTTGTCCCGCGGGCGCCGAGGGTCGCATGCGAAGGGAATCTCACGATCCGTTCCGCGCGTCCGCACGGGAGCCCGCACCCGCAGGGGCTCCGTCACCGTCCACCTCGGCCGATCTCACGTGCGCTTACGACGGGTTCGACCGCACGCGCTCACCGTGGGCGCGGTATGCCCGCGCCTGCCGGGAAGGGGATCAGGCGACCGGCCACGGCAGTATCACCCACAGCGTCTTGCCGTCCGGGTGGGCCTCGATGTGAATCTGACCGGCGAGTTCGGTGACGATGTTGCGGACGATCAACAGGCCGCGGCCCGACGTGTCGTCGACCGTTTCCAACAGGGCGACCGGACGGTAGGGATGGCGGTCGCGAACACCCAGCCACAGCCAGCCGTCGTGCACGGTGCACGTCACCGAGACCTCCGGCGACAGTACGGCCGCGTGTTCGACGGAATTGGTGATCAGTTCGGAGGCGACCAACTTGAGGGCGTAGCCCAAGTCGTGCCCGTAGGGCAGTCCCCAGTAGGTCAGATGGTCGGCGAGGGCACGCCGGGCCTGTGCGACGGAGGCGGGTTGGGCGGGCAGGGTGAACCAGCAGGATCGCTCGTATCCCGTTCCCATGTCACCCCTTTCGGCACCGCGCCTCAGCGTACTGACCGGCGCGCTTGCGGGCGCACGGTTGACGATTCGTCATATCGCTACGATTCGATGATCGGTCGCGTGTGTGAGCGAAGGTCGACATGGGCAAGACCATCGCAGTCCACGTCCCTCCCGGCGTGTGATTGTGAGCGCCGAACAACGGCATTCCTTCGCGAATGACCGGATTGTGCACGGTGCGGATTCCAGAAGGGTGACTACCTGTGGTGGAAGATCTCGATGCCGTCGAACAGGCCATGCTGGCCAATCTCCTCGACGGTCGGCGGCCTCGTCGGCGCAGTTCGGAAACGCCGACCCGGTCCAATCGACAACACCAGCCGCCGCAGCAGCGCCGTCAGGCGCAGTCGGTGCCGCGCGCGGTCATCCCGGCGCCGGCGCCCACCGCGGCTCCCAATCGCGACGCTACGCGCGTACTCGACATCGGTCGGGTGATCAAGCAGATCGACCCCCGAACCACGCCGGAGCAACGCCACGCGATGGCGACGAGTTGGACCCAGCTGGACCTGACGGCGGCCCAGGTGTTGGCCTGGCTGACCGCCGGCATCCTGCCCACCGAGTACAAGCTCGCGGCCGCGTGCCTGGAGCAAGGCCTGACACCGCAGGACATGAAGACCCGCCTCGAGGGCGTACGCGTGGTGGAGCGACTGCGCAGCGAGGGCGTCGACGGAGTGGTGGCCCTGCTGCGCAGCGGCGCCGCGTAGGCGGGCCGCATCGAGGCACATCGCGGGCCCGGGCCGGGATGATCATTGACATGGTTCATTACCCAGCCTAGCTTTTAGCGATGTGAAGGATTCGGGGGCGGGTACCGCCGCCCCACCCACTCTGACGCATCGCCAGATCTTGCTGGTCTTTTGCGGGTTGATGCTCGGCGTCATGCTGGCATCGCTCGACGCGACCATCGTTTCGACGGCGATGCCGACGATAGTCGCCGACCTCGGCGGGCTCGAACATCTGGCGTGGGTGACCACCGCGTACACCCTCGCCACCGCCGTCTCGATCCCGCTGTACGGCAAGCTCGGTGACGTACACGGCCGCAAGCGGCTCTTCCAGTTCGCCATCGTGGTCTTCCTCGCGGGCTCGATGTTGTGTGGAATCGCCCAGTCGATGGGGACCCTGATCGCCTTCCGGGTGATCCAGGGGCTCGGCGCCGGCGGGCTCATGAGCAACGCGCAGGCCATCATCGGCGATCTGGTGCCACCTGCGGAGCGCGGTCGCTACCAGGGGTTCATCGCGTCCACGGTCGCCTTCTCGACCGTGTGTGGGCCCCTGATCGGCGGCTTCTTCACCGAAGCGCTGTCGTGGCGGTGGGTGTTCTATGTGAACATCCCACTGGGCGCGGTGGCTCTGATGGTCACGTCGGTGGTGCTCAGGCTGCCGCGCAAGGCTTATACCAAGCGTCCGTTCGACCGGTACGGGCTCGCGCTGCTCACCTGCGGGACCAGCGCCCTGATCCTGTTCACCAGTTGGGGCGGAACGCAGTACGCCTGGATCTCCGCGCCGAGCCTGGCCCTGGCCGGCACTGCGGTCGCCATGCTTGCGGCATTCGTCCTGGTCGAGCGGCGCGCAGTCGATCCGTTGATCCCCCTACGGCTGCTCTCGCGCAATACGATCGTGCGCGTCGCATGCCCCCTGACCATGGTCACCGGGTGCCTGACCATCGGGATGAGCACCTTCCTGCCGATCTACCAGCAGATCGTGCGCGGTCACGGGCCCACCGAGTCGGGGCTGCTGCTCGCGCCGATGATGCTCTCGATGATGGTCTGTTCGACCCTGACGGGTCGGTTGATCTCGCGGATCGGCAAGTACAAGCGTTTTCCCCTGATCGGCACCCTGCTCGCCGCGGCCGGGCTCGCGGTGTTGTCACTGCTCGGCACCGACAGCCCGTACCCGCATCTGCTGATCGGACTGATGGTGCTGGGATTCGGTCTCGGCACGATCGGACCGGTCACCACACTCGCGGTGCAGAACTCGGTCGACCAAGCCGACATCGGCGTGGCCACCGGCCTCAACTCGTTCGCGCGCTCGATCGGTTCGGCGCTGGGCGCGGCCGTGCTCGGAGCGGTGTTCGCACACGGGCTCGCCGACGGCGCCGTCGCGGGTGGGGCCGGCGAGAGCGGCATGGGCGTGACACGGCAGGCGATCGACGCGTTGCCGGCGGGGCAACGGGAGGCGACACTGGCCGGATTCGCGGACGCTCTGGACGCGGTGTTCCTCGCCGCGATCCCGATCGCGGTGCTCGGCTTCGTACTCGCACTGCTGCTGCGGGAGATCCCGCTGCGCCGGGGACCGAAGCATCTGACGGCCGCGTCAGCGGACACCGAGCGCAAGCTCTCCGAGGCCGGCTGACATATCGCGCAGGTCCTCCGCCGCGTCCCAGGCCCAGTGGTTGGGGTTGGCGGCGAGCGCCTCGTCGGTCTCCAGTCGGCGCAATGCGAGTCCGGCCAGGTCCGGGACCAGTTCGTGGTGGCCCCGCTCCTTCAGTCGATGCAGCACCGCCACCACGTCGCACACGCGTCGGGTGAGGCTGCGTTCGGGAACACCCTCGATCAGCCGGGACAGGCCGTAGCCGGCCATCAGGCCCAGGATCATGCCGCGTATGGCCGGTAGGTCGTGCCGCTCCCGCGCCGGTTCGAACCGGCGCCACCAACGCGCCCACGCCTCCGGCTCGGTGGTCGCACGGGCCTCGAAGGCGGTACGGCGCGGCAGCGGGGACGTGGAGCGCGTGGATCCGGCGCGCATCAACCGTTCGAGCGCCGCGTCGACCGCGGCCTCCAACTCGGGATGCGGCGAAGGCACTCGGTCGGTGTCCCGAACCTGCTCGGCGGCCGTCACGGTCATCGTCGTCATGCGATGTATTGGAGCGGAGTGTCGCGTTGCCGCGCCCTGCGATCACTCGAACGAGGGACACTGTGTCGTATGAACGAGTGGGAGCTGTGGCGCCAGGACGACAATGGCGCACGTTTCCGGATCCGGGGTTACGCCGACCGGGTCGGCGCGATCGCCGGGCGGTTGGTGATCGAGTCCGGAATGCCGCACAAGCAGGTGTACTGGGTGGCCGGGCCACGCGTCCCGACCTGCCCGACGCCGGCCGACGCCGCGGACCTGATCCAGGCGCTGTCGGCGACTCCGGAGCCGTCGGCCGCCGCGTTCCTCGCCGCGTTTCGGCGGGCCGGCGAATCGTTGCGGGACGATGGTCGGTTGGAGCCCGACACCATAGCGGCCGTGTTCCGCGCCGCATGGGACACCGCCGAACCCGCTGCCGGAGAGTGGGAGTCGGGGTCCGACGCCGAATCCGGGCATGCCGACGATCCCGTGTCCGCACCCGGCCGGGCCCGGGAGCATCTCACCCGCGCCGCCGTCGCGTTGCGGATTCGGGACCCGCAGGCGGTCATGCGCTGGCAGGATCTGCTCGACCTCGTGACGCACGTGCCGCGCTGACGGCGGTCGCCGGGCAGGTGGTCGCCGGGGGAGTCGGCGTCGCGGGGGCAGGGACACCCATCGACTCAGGGGGAATCGATGCGCGAGCTCCAGGCCGGCGATCCGACGCGGATCGGGCCCTATGCGATCCATGGCCGACTCGGCGCCGGCGGTATGGGGCGGGTCTATCTGGGCCGATCGCCCGGTGGGCGGCCCGTCGCGGTGAAGGTGATTCACGCCGAGTTGGCCCAGGATCCCGACTTCCGGGCCAGGTTCCGGCGCGAGATCGACGTCGCCCGCCGGGTGCAGGGCTTCTTCACCGCACCCGTGCTGGACGCCGACGCCGATGCCGACGAGCCGTGGCTGACCACCGCCTACATACCCGGGCCGTCGTTGCACGCGGCAGTGGTCGAGCAGGGGCCGCTGCCCGTCGAGGCCGTGCGGGTGTTGGCCGGCGGCCTCGCCGAGGCCTTGGCCGCGCTGCATACCGCGGGGGTGGTGCATCGGGACCTGAAGCCGTCCAACGTGCTGTTGGCCGAGGACGGCCCGCGCGTGATCGACTTCGGCATCTCGCGGATCGGCGAGCAGACCGCGCTGACCCGCACCGGCAGCACCATCGGCTCCCCCGGCTATCTCGCCCCCGAGCAGGCGCTGGACATCGAAGTGGGGCCCGCGGGGGACGTGTTCGCGCTCGGCGGTGTCCTGGCCTACGCCTCGACCGGCCGACCACCCTTCGGAGGCGGCCGTGTGGAGGCTGTGGTGTACCGCGTCGTGCACGGCGAGCCGGATCTGGACGGTGTACCGCGCGAACTCCGGGGCCTGATCCAGTCCTGTCTGGCCAAGGATCCCGAGGACCGCCCACCCGCCGCACAGGTACTGGCCTACCTCCAAGCACTCGGCGTGGACGCGCACCCGGCCCCGGACACATGGCTCCCCGAAGCCGTCACCACGATGCTTCCCGCGCACCAAGCCCCTGCCGGCTCCTTGCCCACCCCCGCGCCGTCCGGGCCGCCCATGCCGGCTCCCCTGCCCGCCGCCGCCCCGCCCCACCCCGCTCCCCCTGCCGACGACTCGCGCCCGTCGGTCACCCACCCGCTGCCCGCGCGCCCGGCGCACGACCTGGTCGTCCCCGCACCGCCGCCGAGCCACGTACCGACCTACACGTCCTCACCCTGGGCGGTGCCCTCCGCCGAACCCCGCAGGCGTGGTCGCGCGGGTCCGATCGCGGCCGCCGTCGTGGCCTGCCTGCTGGCCGTGGGCACGGCGGTGGCCGTGCCCAGGCTTGTCCACGACGACTCCCCCGCCGCCCATCGGACCGACCCGCCGACCACGGGCACCCCCTCGACCCGGCCCTCCGCCGCAGGGCGCGTGTCACCGGGCGACGGCACCCCCGGCGGTACCGCCCCCACCGCCGCGGTCGTGCCCCCGACCGCCGGGACCCGCGCCACGGCAGCCCCGCCGAACTCCGGCGGTGAGACGCGGCACAGCCTCCAGGGCATCACCTTCGCCGTGCCTGCGGGCTGGACCGTCGAACAGGGCGCGGACGGCCCGAACGTGGTGTGCGTGTTGCCGCCCACCGCGCTTCTGGGTCGCCCCAACGACGGGTGCGCGGTGGACGGCGTGGAGATCCGCCTGCCGGACCCGCCCGGTGACGAATGGGGGCGGGCACTGGATCTCGAATCCGGTTCCGGGTGGGTCTGGCAGGGCGACGCGTGGTGCCGCGGCACCATCCCTCACGGCAGCGCGTTGACCACGTCCTCGGCGATCGTGGAACGAGGTCTGCGCCCGGTCGGGAACAAGTCCGCCGACTATCGGCGCTGGACGGCCGGTTGCGACAACGGCTCCTCCTATCACCCACGCGTGTGGTGGTTGCCGGTCACGAAGCTCTCGATCGAGACCTTCGCGATGCCGCCGAGGTTGGACGCGACGGTCGATCGCATCGCCGCGTCCTTCGACTTCTCGGGCTACTCGGGCGCCCAGGGGTGACCGGCGGTCCCGACCGCGCTCACGGCTTCTCCCAGATCTCGAACGCCCTTACCGTGAACGGCACATCGGGGACGAAGACGCCCTCACCCGGATAGGTGCTGAAGTCGCCTTCCGTGGCGCATTCCCGGCTCTGATACATCGTCACGTAGCGATCCATGCGGTTCGCGAAGGACAGCGCATCGACCCCCTCGGGGAGGGAGACACACTGCTCCACGTTGGAATCGGCCAACTCGAAGCTCGCCGTCGGTGCGCCCGCGAAGCCCGGAGAGGGCCAGAAGCACACCTGCCCGGGCGCACACGCGGACGCGGCAGCGGTGTCGGCGGATGCGCCGGGCGCTCCCACCGCGGTCAACAGGCTCGTGGTCAAGGCCAGCGCGCAGACAAAACGGCGTCGCATGCGGTTCATGGGATGTTCCCCGTTCGTCGAATCCGTGCCCCGGTTCCGACGTGTTTCCACGGTCGCTCGTGGAGGGGGAAAACGCACGCGAATGGCGGTGAATTAGCTCTAAAGAGTGCATCGGATATCAATATCCCGCATCCGGGAACCGAAGTGCGAAACGTTTCGTCAGTGTAGGTATCGGCTTTACTCGGAGGCTGTCATGGCTGTTGTGTCCGTCCCTCGTCGCCATCTCGTCCGCTCCGCGCTCGGTGTCGCCGCCGTCGTCGGCATCGCCGCGACGACCGTGTTGTCCGGAACGGCGCAGGCCGCCGGCGCCACCTACCTCACCAACATCCGCGCCGGGGAACACGCCACCTACGACCGCGTGGTCCTCGACTTCTCCGCCGGCGTGCCCGCCTACGGGAGCACCACGAGCAACGAGCTCTACCAGTGCGCGAGCGGGAAGCCGATCAGCTTCCCCAACAGCGCCGAGTACCTCGAGTTGGACATCGCGAGCGCCGCCCACGACGACAACGGCAACCCCACCTATACGGGCCCGCGTCAGGTGACGACCAACCTGCCCTCGCTCACCGGATACGCGATCACCTGCGACTTCGAAGGCAAACTCAAGGTCGGCATCGGCTACAAGAGCAATGTGCAACAGGTGGTCACGTCCGTTCTGACCAACCCGAGCCGCATCGTTATCGACGTCCAGCGCTGATCGACGTCCGGCGCCGATCGGGAGTCGACCGCTCGGTCGCCGCGACCGACCCCCGATCACGTGGTCATCCGCCGTTCGACCGCCGCCGGTTCGGCGGCGGTCGGCACCATCGGCGAATCAACCGCGAGCGGGCACTATGTGGACCTCGTACATCCGCTCCGCGTTTCTCGTTCAGCGCCGGCTACATCCACGTCTCGGCGGACGGGGCCCGCGGGCCCGGCCACGGCGCCGCCTTCGAGTCGGATCGGCGCGCTCAGATCCCGCCGTGGTGTCGATGGAAGGCCTCGGCCTCGACACCGTCGTCTTCGGCGCCCACCGCCGTGCGTACCGCGTCCGACAGACCGCGCGCCCGCATCCGTCGTGGACCCGCGGCGACCATCGGATCGCTGTTCAGGTCCTTCAACAGCGCAACACACAACGCCATCATCACCAACACGAACGGCAACGCGACCAGAATGGTCGCCTGCTGAAGAGACTTGAGCCCGCCCGCGACCAGCAGTACAGCGGCGACCGCGCCGATCAGGGCGCCCCATACGACCACCAGCAGGCGACCCGGCCTCAGTGAGCCCCGGCTGGTCAGCGAACCGAGCACCAGAGACGCCGAGTCGGCCCCGGTGACGAAGTACAGCGCGACCAGGACCATCGTCACGGTCGCGGTGACGCCGTACAGGGGCAGTGCGTCCAGCATCGCGAACAGCCCCGATTCCGGCCCCTCGGCGACCTTGGCCACCAGGTCGGCCGTGCCGGTCTGTTGCATCCGCAGCGCGGTCCCGCCCATCACCGCGAACCAGACGGTGCTCGCCCCGCTGGGTACGAGCAGTACGCCGATCACGAACTGGCGGACCGTCCGGCCGCGTGAGATGCGTGCGATGAACGTCCCCACGAAGGGGGCCCAGGAGAGCCACCATGCCCAGTAGAAGATCGTCCAGGAGCCCATCCACGCGTCGCCGCCGAAGGTTCCGGTGCGGGTCGCCGTGGTCAGCAGGTCGTTGAGGTAGCTGCCGACCGAGGCCGGCAACACGCCGAGGACGTACACCGTCGGGCCGACCACGAAGACGAACAACATGAGCATCAGCGCGAGCAGCACGTTCGCCGTGCTGAGCCACTTGACGCCGCGATGGATCCCGCTGAACGCGGACACCACGAACGCGGCCGTCAGGGCCACGATGATCACCACGTGCAGTGTGGAGGTGTCCTCGATGTCGGTGGTGAGGTCGAGGCCCTTGGCCACTTGGAGGGCACCGAGACCGAGGCTCGTGGCCGAGCCGAACACGGTCGCGAAGATGGCGAGCAGGTCGATCGCCCGGCCCGCCGCACCGTCCGCGTGCCGACCCAGGAGCGGCACGAATGCCGCGCTGACCCGATTTCCCCGACCGCGCCGGAAGGTCGCGTACGCGAGGGAGAGGCCGGCGATCGCGTAGATGGCCCACGGGTGCAACGTCCAGTGGAACAACGTCCATTCGAGCGCCGCCCCGGCCGCGCCCGGGGTCTCCGGGACCGCTCCCGAGGCCGGTGGCGGGGTGGTGAAGTGCTGGATGGGCTCGGCCACCGCGTAGAACATCAGCCCGATGCCCATGCCCGCGCTGAACATCATCGCGATCCAGGCTCCGGTGCCGAACTCCGGTTCGTCGTCGTCTCGGCCCAGGCGGATCCGACCGTACTTCGACAGGGCGATGAACACCGCGAGCACCAGGAAAAGGTCGGCGGCGACGACGAACAACCAGCCGAAATTGCGGATCGTCCAGTCGAGGCCGGTCGATGCCGCCGTATCGAGCGAACCCTTCGCGAAGACGCCCCAGAGGACGACGGCGAGAACAGCGGCGAAGCCGATGCCCGCGACGACCGGGTCCACGCGAGGCGCGGCTGCGGCGTCCCGGCTCGATCCGCTCACTGAGTCATCCTTTTCGTCTGGGTATGCCCCGCATCACATCGTGCGGGCTCGCGGATCGGGACGAGGGGGGCGCGCCGGGTCGAACGTGAGTGTCACTCCTTTGTCGCAGCCATCCGTACGGCCTCCACCCTCACTCGCTCGCAGGCACCCGCACCCGCACCAAGGTCAGCCGGACGCTCGGGGAGCGCAATCACAACACCCGCAGGGCCCCCGAACTCGTACATCAGGTCGAGACCGGCCGCCCTCAGCCGATCGAGCACGTCCGCATGAAACACGTCCGGGCCGTCGACGTCGCGCCTGTTCCCGCCGAGCCGCACGCCCGCGACCGCCTTCACGCGCGCCGGCGCCCTCGCGACCGCTGCCTCGCCCTCGGACCTCCCACGGCCGCACCCGCCCGAGGCCGCGTGCCGTAGCACCGTTCGCAACAGCCGTGCGCCGCGTGCGCGCAGTCGGGCCGGGTCGAGTTCGCTCGCCTCGAATGCGGTCACCACGATCAGTCGCCGCCGTGCACGGGACACCGCCGACGCAACGAGTGCGTCCCCGCCGGGCATGGTCGCCGCGCCGAATCGATGGATCAGTCGACCCTCGCGATCGCGCTTCGCCCCGACGCTGAGGAGCACCGTGTCCCACTCGCCGCCATGAAGGGCCGCCGCGCGACCCACCACGAGGTCCGGGCCCGAGCGCCCCGCCGGCAGCGCGGCCTGGATCCGGCGCGCCTGCGACCCACCCAGGGTGACGACGGCAACGCTCTCGTCGGGATCGCGTGCCCGGTATTCCCGCACCGTCTCGACCACCGCCGCGACATCGTCCTCGACCGACACGATGTGCCGCACGGCCACCTCCCCGCGCACGCCCGGGAGGGCGGCGGTCGCGCCGTCCGAAGGCAGCGCGAGCCGTTCGTCGAGGGCACGGTGCGGGTAGCCGATCCGGATCGGCCCGACGAAGCGGCTCACCGACGCGAGCACCGACCGCAGGTCGCCTTCGGAACCGGGGTCGCCGGGTTCGACCGGGCCGTCCGGATCGCCGAGCTCCGGCCCCAGGGGGTCACCGATCACGACGACCCGATCCGCCCGCAACAGCGCCGGGGTCGCGTCGCGTTCGCTCACCGTCCCCGCGTCGTCCACCACCACCAAGTCGAAGTGCGCGCTATCCGGCAACTGCCGCGCCGCACGCGGCGACATCACGTGCACCGGCACGCTTGCCGGCATCGCCTGCAACCGCATCCGCCCACCCGCGAGTGCTACCGACCCGGGTCCACCCGCGCCCGCAGTCGCCGCCGCTCGGGTCCGATAGCGATGCGCGTGCGCCTGCAGGCCCACCACCCCGCCGGGGTCGCCGGCGGTCGCGGCGTGTGCGAGTGAGGTGTACAGGAATCGCTCGTACTCGTCCGCGACCTGTTCCGCCGGCACCGTCCGCGCCGTCAGGCTGGCGACGAGCGGGGCGAGGCCGGCGGTCGCCAGTCGGGCATACGAGCGACAGCGGTCCGCGAGTACCTCCGGCGACACGCCCTTCGCCGAGATCGACCGGGCGAAACGGTCGAGGTGGGTCGCGATGTCGGGTAACGAGGTGTCGGCCGCCAGGCCCAGGGGTGGGAACAGGGTTTCGGCGTACGCCGCGAGCGCCTGCCGTTCGTGCTCCGAGTCGGCCCACGCCGGCACCATCGCCCGCAGGAACGGCGCCTCGGGCAGTCCGCCCGGCTGCTCCCGGAAGAGCCGACGCAGCGCCCGTGCCTCCGCCAGCGCGAGCCGCATCCCGCCCCGATCGATGGGAAAGCGCGTGTGCTCGCGCAGATGGCGGCGGACGGCGGGACGGCCGTACCAGTGCGTGGTCGCCAGCAGTTGCCGGATCGAATACGGCCCGACGAGACCCCCGGATCGATGCCGACCGAGAACTCTCGCACCCGTTTGACGAGGGCCAGACACGCGGCCCACTCGGCCGGATCGCGCGGTTCGGGCCGATCGGGATGCACTCGGGCCCGCCTCGCGGCCGCCCGGATCACCCGGAAGCGGGCGCGCAACTCGGCGAGTTCGCCGACCATGGTCCGCGCCTGCTCGGGGGTGTCGATCTTTACCCCGTGCCACACACGGTCACGCAGCCCGCCCGCGCGCCGCGAAGCGCTCGAGGTCGCATCCGAGCCGCCGGACCTCGCCTGGATCGAGTTCCGCCGCGCGCCGGGGATCGAGAATGGGCCCGGGCCACGGCTCCCGCCCGACGAGGTGGTCCTGGATCCCGTGCAGGGTCAACCCCCAGGCGCCGAACGGCTCGACCATGGCACGCCTGTGCCGATCCAACACCGCACCGTCCTCGACACCCGCCCCCTCGCCGGCGCCCCACCTCCCGCCCGCACCCGCGCCGGGGATGGCACCCGCGCCCCGACGTCGACCCCGACGTCGGCGAGTTCCGCCCACAACCGCTGTACGCCATAACGCTGTCGCGTCACCACGAGCACCCGACCGCCGGTGTCGATCTCCCGCCGGATGATCATCGCGGCGGTCCTGGTCTTGCCCGTCCCGGCCGCGCCCACCACCACGAGGACGGGAGGACGGGCGGACGCAGCGGCGAGGATCCGCAACTGGTCCGGGTCGGCGTCGCCCACCCACCCCGTCGCCTTCGCGTCGGGGTCCGCCGCCCGCAGGGTCACCGCGGCCCCGGCCAAGGCCGCGACGACGCCCCCTCGAGCGGTGTACCAGCGATGCCCCGGATCGGCGGCAACGGAAACCGCCCGTCCGCCCAGCGCAGCAGCGCGGCACCGACGACTTCCTCCTCACCATGCGCCATGTCCCGTCCTCCCTGAGGAAGACTCTCCTCCCGGGCGGCACACGCCCGCAGCGGGCAATCCCTCAAACCGGGGCCGTGCCCGCCGTTCCGGCACCCACCCGGTCCACGGCGCGTCGATCGGCGCACGCACCGCCGGCGCCCGCTTCCGGAACCACCGCCCGGGCCCGCTCTCCAGCCACCCGACGCGCCCCGTCACTCCCGATACAACCGCGCCACCACCTCCTCGATGGTCGGCTCGCGCACGGACACGTCCCGCAACCCACCGTCGCGCGCGATCCTGGCGATCAACTCCCCCGCAGGCACCCCGTCCAGCGCGAAGGTGACCCGGCGACCGTCCGCCTCGGCGCCCTCGACCGTAACCCCCGGCATGCGCACATCCAGCTCGCGTGCCTCGTCCAGATCGACCACCACTCGCCGGCGCGAGCCATAGCGCGCGTGCAGGGCCTCCAGCGTGCCGTCGTGGACCACGTGTCCCCGGTCGATCACGATCAGGCGTCGGCACAGGTGTTCGATGTCGGCGAGGTCGTGGGTGGTGAGGACGGTCGTCACCTCCCCGCCGGCGCCGATGTCCGCCAGGAACGCGCGCAGCGACTGCTTGCTGACCACGTCGAGTCCGATCGTCGGCTCGTCCAGGAACAACACGTCGGGTCCGTGCAGGAGCGCCGCGGTGATCTCGCCGCGCATGCGCTGCCCGAGGGAGAGTTGGCGCACCGGGGTGTCCATGAACTCGTCCAGTTCCAGCATCGCCCGGCATCGCTTGAGCCGGGCCTCGTGGTCGACGCGCGGCACCGTGTACACCGCGCCCAACAGCCGGAACGACTCGCGCAGCGGTAGGTCCCACCACAGTTGCGAGCGCTGCCCGAAGACCACCCCGATCCGGCGGGCGAGCCGGCGCCGGCGGGGCACCGGCTCGAGTCCGCAGACGCGGATGTGGCCCGAGGTTGGGGTCAGGATCCCGGTCATCATCTTGAGCGTGGTCGACTTGCCGGCCCCGTTGGGTCCGATGTAGCCGACCATCTCGCCCCGGGCGATGCTCAGTTCGACGCCGTCGACCGCGGACACCGTCCGCGTTTCCCGCCGCACCCGGCCTATCTTGCGCTTGATCGTGAATTCCTTGCGCAGGTCGCGCACTTCGATCATCGTGTCGGTCTCGATCATCGTCTCGGTCGCGGTGTCGATCACGATCCCGTACTCCTGTAGTGCCGAATCCCCGTCCGCCACACCAGCAGCGCGATCGTCCAGGCGAGCGCGGCGGCAGCCGGAGAGGACCAGGCGAGCCAGTTCGGCCCGCCGAGCGGATCCGCGTGCCCCGTCAGGAACAGCGCGGGTTGATAGCCGACGAGCGCGAGGCCGACCCCGTACCCGAACACCCGGCGCAGCAGCCCCGGGTAGATCGTCGCCGGATAGCGGGCGAACTCCTTGCCGCCGTAGGTGAACGCGTTCGCGATCTCGCCGGATTCGACGAACCAGAACGCAACGCAGGCGCCCAGCAGGAACACCGCCGCGAACAGCGCGCAGCCCGCGAGCGGGGTGAGCGCGAGCATCAGCACGCGCGCCGGTGTCCAGTCGATGTCGGCGTATACGAGGACTGCCACCAGCAGCACCGACGACTGCGCCACACGCCCGACGCGGCGCAACGCGAAGTCGGTGGCGAGCAGTTGCGGCAACACGCGCAGCGGGCGGATGAGGATGGTGTCGAGCGTGCCCTTGCGAACATATGTGGACAGACGTTCGATGTTGCCCACCAGCAGGTCCGCAAGGTCGAACGCGAAGGCCGCGAGCGCGGACATCACCAACACCTCGCGCAGCCCGAATCCGCCGACCGTCGGCGAGACGCGGAATACCACCAGGACCACCGCGGCCTCGACGAGCGTGCCGAGCGCGCAGGACGCGACATCGATGCCGAACGACAACCGGTACTGGGTCTGACTGCGGATCTGGGCCCGCACCAGGCGCACGTACGCCTGTCCGACTCCCGGCTCAGCCACCCTGGATCACCAGCCTGTCGGTGGCGGCGCGCTGCACGCGCGCCACGAGCGGGATCAGGATCGCGATCCACACCAGTTGCAGGACGACGCTGCCGATCTGCTGTGCGGGACCGGGACGTTCGACCAGCACGTCGAGCGGGATCTGGAACAACCCGGGAAACGGGGTACCGAACCACAACACCGCCTGCGCCCACTCGGGCAGGAAGCGCAGCGGGAAGAAGGTGCCCGCGAACACCCCGGAGGCGAGCAGCCACACCGCACTCAGCCCGCGCGCGTCGAGGAGCCAGAACGCGCCGAGGTTGACCAGATAGCGCAGGGCGAAGCTGAGCACCGTGCCCAGGGTCAGCGAGATGACGAACAGCGGCACCGTGTAGAGGCGATGCGGGACGTACAGGGTGAATATCAGGCTGCCGGCGAGGACGGGGACGACCATGCGGGCGAGGACCGCGTAGGCGGCGCGCCCCAGGTCGGCGGCCAGGAACGCTTCGAAGGGGTCGATGGGGCGCAGCAGATCGGCGGTCACGTCTCCGCTGCGGACGCGGTCGGCGAGCTCGTTCCAGGACCACACGTGGACGACGCTGAGGATGCCCTGGCCGACCCAGACGTAGGTGGCGAGTTGGGTGGTGTCGTAGCCGCCCGGCCGGCGGCCGTCGTCGGCCAGGGCACGCAGCAGCGAGTAGATCATCACACCGAAGACGATGTTGGTGAACAGTCCGGCGAGCGCCGCCTGGCGGTACGTGGACCAGCGGCGAAAGCCCGCGCCGAACAGCGCGCCGAAGCGGTACAGGCGGGCCCGGCGATCGGGCGGACGGTCGGGCCGCAGCGGGCGCGCGGAAGCGAATGACATGGTGAAATCCCTTCCCCGGGCGGCGTGCGGCGTCGGCGGAGCCGAACAGGCACGCGAGTCCGGGCATACCGGAGTGACCTCGGTCGGAGGCGTGGGATGCTCACTCTTGGTTTCGTTGCGCGGAGTCTGATGCGTGACGAACGCCGACTCCGGCCCGCAACACCCCGGGCAAGGCGAGCAAGAATAGCGGACACTCGGGTACGTTTCATCCAGGTTTTACTCACCCGTACGAGTGGGCACCTGATTTTTTCGCGTCAAGGGATGAACCGATGAGCACACTCGTGTGACGATCGTGTCCATGGTGCAGCAGTTGGGCAAGGGACAGAACACGCCGGTGACCCCCGCGAAGGTGCGCGCGGTCCTCGTCTGGCGGCCGGGGCCGGGTACACCCGGTCTGGACGCGTCGGCGCTGTTGTTGGGCGCGTCCGGTCGCGTCGCGAGTGACGCCGACTTCGTGTTCTACAACCAGCCGGCCCATCCGTCCGGCGCGGTGCGACACGTCGGCAAGGACGAGGGGACCTGGTCGCGGGACGCGCTGGAGATCGATCTCGGGTCGATGCCGGCGAGCGTGGATCGGGTGGTGCTCGCGGCGTCGGCGCACAACGGCACCTTCGCGGGCATCCGGGATCTGCACCTGCTGGTGAGCGACCCGGGGGCCGAGGTGGACCTGGTCCGGTTCGACATCGCGAACGCCACCGTGGAGACCGCCATGCTCGCGGGCGAGTTGTATCGCCGGGGCGGGGCCTGGAAGTTCCGGGCGATCGGGCAGGGCTACTCGACCGGCCTGGAAGGGCTCGCCACCGACTTCGGCATCTCGGTGACCGCCCCGCCGCCGCCCGCTCCCCCGCGGGTGCAGGCGCCGCCGCCGCCTCCGCCGCCGGTGCAGCAGCCGGCTCCGCCCCGGCTGAACGTCCGCAAGCCGGAGCCGGCGCCGCGGCCCGCCTCCACGCCGCCGCCCGTCACCCGGCAGTCGCCGGCCCCGAGCAATCCGGCCCGGCCGCCGGTGCGGCTGAGCAAGGTGACGTTGACCAAGGCGTCGCCGATGGTCTCGCTGAGCAAGGAAGGCATCACCGGGAGTCGGATGCGGGTGAACCTGAACTGGGTTCAGGCCGCTCCCGGGCGCGGCATGCTCAAGCGGTTGATGGGGCCGACGGACCTCGACCTGTGCTGCCTGTGGGAGCTGTCCGACGGCAGGAAGGGGATCGTGCAGGCGCTCGGCAACTCGTTCGGCTCGGCCGACTCGCCCCCGTACGTGTACCTGGACGGCGACGACCGCACGGGCGCCAATGCCGCCGGCGAGAACCTGTTCATCAACCTCGATCACAAGAGCAGCTTCAAGCGCCTGTTGATCTTCGCGTTCATCTACAAGGGTGTGACGTTCGACGACGCACAGGCGGTGGTGACGTTGACGCCGGCGACCGGACCCGAGCTGGAGATCAGGCTCGACGAGACCGGTGGCGCGGCGCGGTCGTGCGCGATCGCGTTGGTGCAGAACCAGGGTGGGGATCTGACGATCCAGCGCGAGGTGCGCTACATCAAGGGCAACCAGGAGAAGGTCGACCAGGCGTACGGCTGGGGCCTGCAGTGGCGGGCGGGCACGAAGGACTGACGCGAAGCCGACGCCCGCACCCGAGCTCGCACACGTCGCGGGCACGGGCGCGGGCGCGACCTCGGGCGCGGGCACTCACAGGGCATGGACTTGGTCGCAGGCGCACGGGCCCGGAGAGCGGTGGCAGGTGCGGCCTCGGTCGCGGTTGCAGCCGTAGGCGCAGGCGCACGGAAGCGATCGCGGGTATGCGCTTGGTCGCGGGCGCAGGCGCGCAAATGTGGTCGCAGGCGCGGCCTCTGTCGCCGTTGCGGCGCACGGGAGGGATGGCGAGTGTGCACTTGGTCGACTGCGCAGGCGCACGAATGTAGTCGCGGGCGTGGACTCACGGCGGCCGGAACCAAGGCGCGCCGGTGGTCGCAGGAGCATTCGGTCGCAGGTGCAGGCCACGGACGCCCCCCTGGTCGCGAGTGATCACGGATAGTCGCGGGCGCGGGCATCATCACGGTCGCAAGTGCCATCACGCCAGTCGCGGGCGCAGGCACCGTCACGATTGCGAGTGCGGTCACGGCAGTCGCAGGCGCAGGTGCACGGCCCAGGCAGGCGCAGGCGCGCGCGCAGACGTCGGGCGCGGTCGCGGGACGGACACATCGCCGATCGCGGGCAGCTCGGTGGTTGCGGGCACGTCGGAGGTCGCAGGCGAGTCGGCGGTTGCGGGCACATCGCCGGTCGCAGGCGACTCGGGGGTCGCGGGCGGGCGTTGGGCACGGTCGCAGGCACGTGCGCGTTCACCGACGCGGGGACGCCCGCAAGTGCAGGCGCAGTTGCGGACATGACCGCGGTCGCAGGCGCATCCTTGCGCCCGCGCCGGTCAAGCCATTCGGCGCTTGCAGCCGGTGCAGTCGCCTTAAGCCCATGCAGGCGCCTCCAGTGCGGCCACTCGGCGCCTGCGGCCGGCCCGCGGTCGCCCTACGCCCGGACGGCCGCCTCATTCCCGCTCACGCGTCGTCCGGGTGGGTTCCCTCCGGGCGTACGCCGATGCCCGGCAGGTCGACGTAACCGCCGGACGTCCACGCCCGGGTGCGCAGTCTGCGGACGCCGTCGATGCCCCAGTGGGCGAATGCCTCCAGGATCGACTCGGCGGCCGCGACCGCGTGTTCGGCGCCGGGGCGCAGCCAGACCTGGCGTCCGTTGCCCGGCATGTTGCCGAGTTCGAGCCGGTCCTGTCCGACCCGGATCTCGGCCGTGTGCGCGGGTTCGGCGACGTCGCCCAAGACCAGCAGCACCGGTTCCACCCATCCGACCAGGGGCATGTCCACCACCAGCGAGGACAGTACGCGCGGAAGCGCGTCGCAAAAGTCGGCCCAGTCGCGCGGGTCCGGCCCGAACGGCAGGAACAGCTCGGCCAGGCTCATGTCGGGCCGGCTGACGCACCAGATGTACGGCAGTCCGGCGAGCGATTCCGCGCGCTCGAATCCGCGCCGTTCGAAGGCCTCGCCCGCGCGGGTGGGGAACAACTCCATCACCAGCGCCTCGTTCGCGTCGTCACGCGAGAGCCGCAGGGTGATCCGGCGCGACCGCCACCGCAACCACGCGGCCGGCCCGCCACGCCAGGGCGCGGGCCCCAGGGTCGCGGTGAGCGCCGCGCCGAGCCGGGTGTGCGCGGCGTCCAACTCCCGCCCGCGGTCGCGGACATAGGGCACCGTGCCCCAGGCGCCGATCCCGCCTCCGCCACCGTAGGCGTACTGGCCGGGCACCACGGGGCCCTGCAGGCCCGGCATCGGCGGCGGTGGATCCACGCGGACCGGCAGCGGAGCGGTGAGGCGTACGCACGGCGCTCCCTCGGCATGCTCGCCGGGATCGCCCCGGCACAGCAGTCCGGGGATGCCGGTCTCGATCACCAGGCGCCCGTCCTCGTCCCGGCGAGTCTCCCAGCCGAGCCGCCCGGCGGTCTCCTGGAGGGCTTCGACGGACCAATCCCCCCACTCGGCGCCTCGGGCGGCGAGCAGCGTTCGGGCGAGTGTGTCGGCGGCAGGCATCACGGAGACGGCCATGCTCGACATGGTCACAGCACACGGGTCGATCGGACCAGACCCTTTACCGATCCGCGCTCGAAAAGATCGTCGGCGAACCCGCGTTCCCGCGGGCCCGCCGCGTCCCGAACCACCCCGGCCGTCCGCGCCGACGACCGACCTTGGACCGCCGACCGAGGACCAGCGATCGCTGTGCACCGAAAACCAGGCACCGAGCGCCCACCACCGAGCACCAACCCCCGAACCCCCATCAGAGCAGGCTGGTCTCCGGATACTTGCCGCTCGGCGTGACGATCGTCCCGGCATTGCCCCGCAGGATCTCCGCGGCCTGATCCAACGCGCCGATCGCCGCCATGTCACCGGTCATCTCGACGAACCGACAGATGGCGTCGACCTTGGGCCCCATCGACCCGGCCGGGAAGTCGCCGGCGCGCAGTTGCATGGGCGTGGCGTTGGCGATCTCCTGCGCGTCGGGCTGCCCGAATCCGCGCATCACTCGGGGCACGTCCGTGAGCAGCAACAGCGCGTCGGCGTCGAGGGCTTCGGCGAGCAGCGCCGCGGTGAGGTCCTTGTCCACCACGGCCTCGACGCCGGTGAGCTGGCCGAGTTCGTTGCGCACCACGGGCACGCCTCCGCCGCCCGCGCACACCGCGACCGCGCCGGAGGCGAGCAGTTGGCGGATCAGCCGCGTCTCCACCACGCGCGCGGGTTTGGGCGAGGGCACCACGCGGCGCCACCACTTGCCGTCCTGCTTGACGATCCAGCCGCGCTCCTGCGCGAGCCGTTTGGCCTCGTCCTCCTCGTAGACGGGGCCGACGAACTTGGTCGGGTCCTGGAAGGCGGGGTCGGCGGTGGAGACGAGGGTCTGGTTGATCAGTGAGCACACCTGGCGGCCGGGCAGCGCGTTCTGCAGCGACTGGAGCAGCCAGTAGCCGATCATGCCCTGGGTCATCGCGCCCAGCACGTCGAACGGGTAGGGCTGGCTGAGCGACTGGTCGGCGGCGGATTGCAGGGCCAGTACGCCGACCTGGGGACCGTTGCCGTGGGTCACCACCAGCTCGTGCTCACGCGCCAACGGGGCCAGTGACTTGACCGCCTTTTGGATGTTGTGCAGTTGGATGTCGGCGTCGGGCTTGTCCCCGCGCTGAAGCATCGCGTTTCCGCCGAGGGCGACGACGACGCGCATGGTGGATCCCTTCGGTCCGGGGCGAAGATCGCAAACGGCGGTCGGCCGATCGCGATCGTCGCGGCAAAGCGGGATGAATAGGGCGTTCCGTAACCACGCGCGGCCCGGGTACCGGTGGTCCGGTACCCGGGCCGCGCCGATCCTCCTGCCGCGTGTCAGTCGCCGAGGGTGGCGACCATGACGGCTTTGATCGTGTGCAGGCGGTTCTCGGCCTCGTCGAAGACGATCGAGAACTCCGATTCGAAGACCTCGTCGGTGACCTCCAGCGCCTCCATGCCGGTCTTCTCGAAGATGTCCCGACCGACCGCGGTGTTGCGGTCGTGGAAGGCGGGGAGGCAGTGCATGAACTTGACCTTGGGGTTCCCGGTCGCCTTCACCACGTCCATGTTGACCTGGTACGCCTTGAGTTGCGCGATCCGGGTGTCCCAGACCTCCTTGGGCTCGCCCATGGACACCCACACGTCGGTGTACAGGAAGTCCACGCCCTTGACGCCTTCGGCGACGTCGGTGGTGTGGGTGATCGTGGCTCCGGTCCCGACCGCGATCTCCTTGGCCTTGTCGACGATCTCCGGGTGGTTCCACAATGCCTCGGGCGCCACCATGCGTACGTCCATGCCCAGCATCGCGGCGGTGATCAGCAGCGAGTTGCCCATGTTGTTGCGGGCGTCGCCGAGGTAGGCGAACGAGACGCGGTGCAGCGGCTTGTCCGAGTGTTCGCGCATCGTGAGCATGTCCGCGAGCATCTGCGTGGGGTGCCACTCGTCGGTCAGGCCGTTCCACACGGGCACGCCCGCGTACTTGCCGAGTTCCTCGACGTACTCCTGCTTGCTGCCTCGGTATTCGATGCCGTCGTACATCCGGCCGAGCACCCGCGCGGTGTCCTTCATCGACTCCTTGTGGCCGATCTGCGAGCCACTCGGGTCGAGGTAGGTCACGCCCGCGCCCTGGTCGTACGCGGCGACCTCGAACGCGCACCGCGTGCGGGTCGAGGTCTTCTCGAAGATCAGCGCGATGTTCTTGCCGACGAGGCGCTTTTGCTCGATGCCCGCGTACTTCGCGGCCTTCAGGTCCGCGGCGAGGTCGAGCAGGTGATTGAACTCCTTGGGCGTGAAGTCCAATTCCTTGAGGAAGTTGCGGTGACGCAGATTGAAGGCCATGGCTCCGGGCTTCTCTTCGAACGGGGATCGGGGGATCCGGGGGATCGGGGAGCCGTCGGACACGGGGGGTTCGACGGATCGCACGTGGGTGCACGACGGTCGGGCGACGGTCGTACGGATCGGCAAACCGCCAGGTTAGACGGCCTCGCGCTCGACGGGACAACTCATGCAGCGCGGTCCGCCGCGGCCGCGGCCGAGTTCGCTGCCACGGATGGTGACCACCTCGATGCCGTTCTTGCGCAGGAAGGTGTTCGTGGTGACGTTGCGTTCGTAGGCGAAGACCACGCCGGGCTCCACGGCCAGTACGTTGCACCCGTCGTCCCACTGCTCGCGCTCGGCCGAGCGCACGTCCTGGGTGGCGGCCAGGACTCGGATGTCGGACAGGTCCAGCGCGCTCGCGATCGCCTTGTGCATGTCGTGGGCGGGGTGGTCGGTGACCTTGAGCGCCTCCTCGTGGTCGCCCGGTTCGATCGTGTACGAGGGCAGCATGCCCATGCCCGCGTACTTGGTGAACGTCTCGCCGTCGAGCATCGTCATCACCGTGTCGAGGTGCATGAACGCGCGCTTCTTCGGCATGCTCAGCGCCACCACCTTGGTCGCGGAGCCGTGCTTGAACAGTGCCCGCGCCAGCGCCTCGACGCCCTGCGGGGTGGTGCGCTCGCTCATGCCGACCAGTACCGCCCCGTTGCCGATGACCAGGACGTCGCCGCCCTCCATCGTCGCGGGGAAGCTTTTCTGACCGGGGTTCCACACGTTGAAGTCGCCCTTGGCGAAGTTCGGGTGGTAGGTGTAGATCGCCTCGAAATGCACCGTCTCGCGCCGGCGGGCGGGCATCGTCATCGCGTTCACCGCAACGCCGTCGTAGACCCAGCACGAGGTGTCGCGGGTGAAGATGTGGTTGGGCAGCGGCTTGAGCACGAAGTCGTCCACGTCCATGGTGTGGAACGCGACGCTGTGCGGCTCCTCCATGTACTCCAGGATCTCCCGCTTGGTGATCCCGCCGACCAGGTAGCGCACCAGTTCGTTGACGTCGAAGCCCTCGAACAGGCCGCGCAGTTCATCCACCGCGAGCAGGCCGAACTCACGTTCGTCGAAGACTCGGTCCAGGACCATCTTCTTCGCCGGCGGCTCGCTCGCGAGGGTCTCGCGCAGCAGGTCGGTGAACAGGTGTACGCGAATGCCCCGATCGCGCAGCGCGTCCGCGAAGGCGTCGTGCTCCTCGCGGGCCCGCTTGACCCACAGGACGTCGTCGAACAGGAGTTCGTCCTTGTTCGTCGGGGTCAGCCGCTTCATCTCCAGGTCCGGACGGTGCAGGATCACCTGCTTGAGACGACCGGTCTCCGACTCGACGTGGAACCCCATGGAATGGTCCTCCTGACCGTTGCGAACTGCGGTGTACGTGCCGGTCGTCGGGACCGGACAGGCTTGCGGATGGTGTTTCCGGTTCGTGGGGACACGATGCGCGCGCCGGGCGCGCACCGCGCTAGTGCCCGCGCATGTCGACGGTGATGTCCGCCGGCTCGGTGGGTGGCGCCTCGGCGCCGCCGGGGCCGTACTCGCCGCGCGCGGCCTTGACCCAGATGTAGACCGGGATGCCGAGCAGCAGCATGATCAGGCTCTTGAGCACCGCGTCGGAGCCCGCGCCGTAGACCATCCACAGCGTGAACGCGAAGCCCACGACCGCAATGACCAGGTCCTTGGCCAGCGCCGCGCGAGAGACCGGGCGCTCACGGGTGACCAGCCAGAACAGTTGCGCCGACGCGGAGAACAGGTACGGGATCACGGTGGTGACGGTGGCGAGCAGCAGGATCGTCTCGAACGCGTCCTCGGACCACAGGTAGTTCACCGCGACCACGACCGAGGTCAGGACCGTCGCGACGAGGATGCCGAACGCAGGCACCCCCGCCCGGTTGACCTCGGCGAACGGGCGGGGGAACATGCCGTCCCTGGCCGCGGCGTACGGCATCTCCGCGCACAGCATGGTCCAGCCGTTGAGCGCACCGATCCCGGAGACGATCGCCATCGCGGCCATCAGGCCGCCCCAGACGCTCCCGCCGAACATATTGTTCAGCGCGTCGGAGAACGGGGCCGAGGAGTCGACGAGTTCGCCGTGCGGCACGTTGCCCATCACCGCGATCGTGCTCAGCATGTACACCGCGGCGCAGGCGAGCGTGCCGAGGATCGAGGCCCTGCCGATGTTGCGTCGGGGGTCCTTGACCTTCGCCGCGGCGACCGAGGCGGCCTCGATGCCCGAGTAGGCGAACACCACCAGCGCGGCGGAGACCTGGAGGGCGCCGAGAAAGCTCTTGCCGCTCGCGTTGAACGGGCCGAAGTTGGCGTTGTCGATGAAGAACAGGCCGACGATGGCGACGAACATCAGCGGGACGAACTTGAGCACGGTGGTGACGACCTGGAACAGGCCCATGTTCTTGACGCCGGACAGGTTGATCAGGGCCGGGATCCACAGGCCGACGAGCGCGATCACGATCTTGCCCGGCGTGGAGTCCCAGTGCAGGAAGTAGTTGACGTAGCCGACCCAGGCCACCGCGATGCCCGCGTTGCCGACCCATGCGGTGATCCAGAAGGACCACGCGTTCAGGAAGCCCGGGAACTCGCCGAACGCCTCGCGGGCGTAGGCGTACGGGCCGCCGGCCGCGGGGACGCGGGCACCGAGTTTGCCGAAGATCGCGGCGATCGCCAGCGCGCCGACGGTGACTAGGCCGAAGGCGAGGATGCTGATGGTGCCGTACTTGGCGAGCGTGGCAGGCAGCAGGAAGATGCCGGTGCCGACCACGCCGCCGATCACGAGCGCGGTCGCCTGTGGCAGGCCGAGGGTGCCCTGTGCCGGATCCGAGTCGTCCGCCGCGGGTGGGGGCGCCGATGTGACGGTCGGGGACTCGGGGTCCACCGCGTGGCTCATCGCTGCTCCTCCGTGTGTCGAGGCGACCGGCGTCGAGTGTGTTCGGCGCCGCTTTCCGCCACATTCGAATCCTGCACCCGGACCCGGGTCCCCGACCTCCGACACAGGTCCCCACCTGCGGCGACGCTCGGACCGATCGACCCGGGACCTTCGACCCGCCGCAATCGGCACATGGCTTTGAAGCGACATACCCGAAGTTTCCGGCATTCACCTACAAAAGGGCGGCATCCGCGTTTCCGCGGATGCCGCCCTTGCTGCGAATAGGTGGCGTGGACTCAAAGTCGCGGGTCCACCGGTTCCGATTCGAGCGCGAGTACGGCAAAGACCGCCTCGTGCACGCGCCACAGCGCCTCGCCGGACACGAGCCGCGCCAGCGCCTCCGCGCCCAGCGCGTGCTCGCGCAGTGCCATCGAGCGCTTGTGGCCGAGGCCGCGGTCGCGCAACCGGTCGAGGTTCACCGGTTCGGTGTAGTCGGCGCCGTAGATGATCCGCAGGTACTCCGGGCCGCGGCACTTGACTCCCGGCTGCACGCGCCGGTTGGCGACCCGGTCGGCCTCGCCCGCGAGCGGCTTGACCACCATGCCCTCGCCGCCGGTGGAGGTCAGTTCGGTCCACCAGGCGATGCCGGCCGCGACCTGCTCCTCGTCGGTGACGTCCACGACCAGTCGCCCCGTGGGCGCGAGCAGCCCGGAGGGGTCGGCCGCGACCAGCCGGTCGGCGAGCGCGAGATGCCACTCGTGATCGCGGCCCAGGTAGGAGCCGCCACGGCCGGCGAGCACCTGGAACGGGGCGAAGCGCAGCCCGGTCAGGCCGTCGGTGGGCCAGCAGTACCGGCCGTAGGCGTCCACGAACGCGCGGGCGTTGGCCGTGCGTCCGGCGATCCGGTCGGCCAGGTCCCCGACGTCGATACCGCGTTCGAGTGCACGCGCCAGCGCGGCGCCGGCGACCGGCAGCGCGGCGGTCGCGGCCGCGCCCACCGACGCGTACTGCTGCCGCAGCAGCTCCTGCGCCTTGGCCGACCAGGGCATCAGCTCGGCGTCGAACAGCAACCAGTCGGTGTCCAGTTCGGCCCACAGGCCCGCCGCGTCGATCGCCCCGCGCACCCGGTCGAGGAAGCCGTCGGTGGTGGCTCGGTCGGGGAAGAAGCCACGCCCGGTGCGGGTCCACACCGCGCCCGCGCCCATCCCCTCGTCCACGCCGAACGCCTCGCGTGCGACGGCCTCGTCCCGGCACACCAGGGCGATCGCACGCGAGCCCATGTGCTTTTCCTCGCAGATCACCCGGGTGACGCCGTCCGCGCGGAACTGGGCGAACGCCTCGGCCGGGTGTTCGAGCAGACCGGGCAGCGTGCTCGTGGTGCAGGGCGCCATCGTCGGCGGCAGGTAGACCAGCCAGCGCGGGTCGATGGCGAACCGGCTCATCACCTCCAGGGCCGCGGCCGCGTTCTCCTGGCGCACCGTCACCAGGCCCGCGCCGGCGGTCTCGATGTGCCGGCGACCGACCCCGCCGGGGGCCAGGTCCAGCACGTCGCCGAGGTCGAGGGCGCGCCCGTCGCGACCGCCGGGGGTGGCGGAGGCGAGCGGTCGCACCGGCTCGTACCAAACCTGTTCGGCCGGTACCGCGACCAGTTGGCGCTCCGGCCAGCGCAGCGCGGTCAACTCGCCGCCGAACACCGCGCCGGTGTCCAGGCAGATCGTGTTGTTCACCCACACGGCACGTGGCGTGGGCGTGTGACCGTAGACCACGGTGGCCTTGCCGCGGTACTCGTCGGCCCACGGGTAGCGCACCGGCAGGCCGTACTCGTCGGTCTCGCCGGTGGTGTCGCCGTACAGCGCGAAGCTGCGCACCCGCCCGGACATCCGGCCGTGGTACTTCTCCGGCAGACCGGCGTGGCACACCACGAGGCGACCCCCGTCGAGCACGTAGTGGCTGACCAGGGATTCGCAGAAGTCGACCACCTCGGCGCGGAACTCCTCGCTCTCCGCAGCCAGTTGTTCGAGCGATTCGGCAAGGCCGTGGGTGGTCTTGACCTGGCGGCCCTTGAGCGCGCGCACCAGCTTGTTCTCGTGGTTGCCCGGCACGCACAGGGCGTGTCCGGCACCGACCATGCCCATCACCAGGCGCAGTACGCCGGGCGTGTCCGGCCCGCGGTCGACCAGGTCGCCGACGAAGACGGCGGTGCGGCCCTCGGGGTGCGCCGCGTCGACCGCCCGCCCGGCCTCGTCGCGGGTGAGCGTGTATCCGAGTTCGACCAGCAGCGACTCCAATTCGGCGCGGCAGCCGTGGATGTCGCCGATCACGTCGAACGGGCCGGTCAGGTGTCGCAGGTCGTTGTAGCGGCGCTCGTGGACGATCTCGGCGCGCGCGACCTCGTCGGTGCCGGAGAGCACGTGCACCCGGCGAAAGCCCTCGCGCTGGAGACCGCGCAGCGAGCGGCGCATGTCGCGGTGCTGGCGCTGGATCACCTGCGGGGGCAGGTGCATGCGGTCCGGGCGCTCGGCGTTGCGCGCCTGGCATTCGTCCTGGGGTATGTCCAGCACGATCGCGACCGGGAACACGTCGTGGTCGCGGGCGATCCGGATCAGTTGCGCCCGGGCCTCGCGCTGCACGTTGGTCGCGTCCACCACGGTCAGCCGGCCGGAGGCGAGACGCATGCGGGCGACGTGGTGCAGCAGTTCGAATGCGTCGCCGGAGGCCGACTGGTCGTTCTCGTCGTCGGCGACCAAGCCGCGGAAGTAGTCGGAGGAGAGGACCTGGGTGTGCTTGAAGTGGGTGCGGGCGAAGGTGGACTTGCCCGCGCCGGTGGTGCCGATCAGGACCACCAGACACAGGTCGGGCATGGTCAGTGCGCGGCGGGCGCTCGCGTCGTGGGTCATGCCGTCGCTCCGGTGCCTTCGTCGTCGGTGAGGGTGGTGGGGGTGGGGGTGTCGTTGTCGCCGTTGTGGGTGATCGCGCCCGCGCCGACGTCGGTACGGGTGAACACGACCATCTGGGTGGAGGGGCCGACCTCGGAGTCGACCTCGCCGACCGGCTCGAAGCGTGTCGCGTAGCCGTAGGTCGCCGCCGCTCGTTCGGCCCAGGCACGAAACGTCGCGCGGTCCCATTCGAAGCGGTGGTCGCCGTGGCGCATGGCGCCGGCGGCGAGGCCGTGGCCGCCCGGTTCCTCGGGCGCGTAGCGGACGTTGTACTCGACGTTGGGCGTGGTGACCACGACGGTCGCCGGTCGGGCCGCGCCGAGTACCGCGTACTCGAGGGCAGGCAGGCGCGGTTCGTCCAGGTGCTCGATCACCTCGCACAGCACCGCCGCGTCGTAGCCCACGAGCCGTTTGTCGGTGTAGGTCAGCGCGCCCTGGATCAGGCGCACTCGACCGCGTTGGCGCTCCGACATCCGGTCGAGCTTGAGCTTGCGCTCGGCGATGGTGAGCGCGCGAACGGACACGTCGACGCCGACGATCTCGCGGAAACGCGGTTCCCCGAGCAGGGCTCCGATCAACTTGCCGTCACCGCACCCGAGGTCGAGCACCCGTTCGGCGCCGGCTGCCCGCAGGGCCCCCAGGATCGCGTCCCGCCGCTGCCGGGCAAGCGACAGGCCGACCCCGCTGGCGACCCCGCCCGCAGAAACGGAGGTCCCGGGCGCAGACGACTCGACACCGGTCGCGGGCACGGACGCAACACCCGAGGCCGCAAGCGCACCGGCAGGCGCAACACCCGCGGTCTCAGACGCACTCGCACCCGCACGCGCAGCGTTCGACGCCGCAGGTACGGACATACCCGCCGCAGGCGCACCCGCCGGCGCGATGCCCGAGGTCGCACCCGCACCCGCAGGCGCAACATCCGAGGCCGCAGGCGCGGACGCGGCGGTCGCGGGCGTCGGCATACCGGTCGCCGGAGGGTGCGTGACGCCCGCAGGCGCAGGCGCAACGCCGGCGCTCGCTACCGTGACGGCTGCGGGAGCTGCGTCGTCAGTCGCGACCGCAGGCCCCGATCCCGGCCCCGGGTCCTCATCCGGCTCGTCCGGTATCGCGTTGTCGAGGTCTTCCGGTGCCGTCTCGTCGACTTCGGCCAGTCGTTCGATCGCGCTGCGGGTGAGGGTGGCTCGGCGCGCGAGGTATCGGCTCGCGATCAGGTCACGGTCCGGGTGCGCGGCCAGCCAGCCCTCGCCGGCGCGGAGCAGTTTGTCCACCTCGTCCGGCGCGACCCAGTAGTGCTTCGCGTTGTCCAGCACCGGGAGGAGCACGTACAGCTGCCGCAGCGCCTCCGCGAGCGGCATGGTGCCGGTCAACGCCAGGCGCACGTAACGCGATTCACCCCACTCCGGGAAGCCCGCGTCCAGCGGCACGGTCTCGGTCCGCACCTGCCACCCCAGCGGCTCGAACAGCCGCCGGACCATCTCCGCGCCCCCGCGCGCGGAAAGCGCGGGCACCTCGATCTCCAGCGGCAGCGCCATCGCGGGCAGTTCGGGGCGCGCGTCGCAGCGCCCCTGCATCGCGGTGCGAAAGACCGTGCCGAGCGCGACCGCGAGCAACGACGAGGCGGCGTAGGGCCGATCGTTGACGTACTGCGCGAGCGTGAGGTCTGGCGAGCCCTTGGCCCCCTTGCCCCGCTTGACCCCGCGCGTGAGCGCGATCGGGTCGACGTCGAGCAGCAGCGCCGCGGTGCAGCGTGCCTCGTCCGCCTCGGGGTAGAAGACGTGGGCGTTGCCATAGGTGGTGGAGAACCGCTGGGCCTTCCCGGGATGCTTGTGCAGCAGGAAGCCGAGGTCGGTGGCGGGCCGATGCGTGGTTGCGATGGTCAGGAACACCGGACCGATTATGTGTCAGATGTACCGGTGTCGACGATCGCTTTATTCGCCCGTCGGGTGCGTGCCCTCGACCGCCACGGACAGTTCCACCGCCGTCCCGGACGTCCCGGATCCGGGCGCGCCCGGCACCTCGCGCGGGCAGTGTTGTCGCAGCGTGCCCAGGTCGATCGACAAGCCCCGTTCGGCGGCGGCGCGAACGAGGGCTGCGAACGCCGGATGCACGGCGGTGTCGTCGTCGGGGTCGTCGTCGGTGACCGCGTGGTCGGTGGCGAGCTCGCGACCGGCCGGGCGCACGCCGGCGACCGTCCGCCGGCCCGGAACAGACCAGCCCTCGGGCGCCGGCGCGGACAGCGGCAGGCACAGCACGACCTCGGCGCCGGCGTCCGCGGTGGGTCGGCCCAGGTCCAGCCAGAAGGGGCCGCTCGGAGTAATCCCGTCCGCCGCCAGACTCGCGTACAGGTCGAACAGTGCCTCCTCGACCGCGACATCGGCGTCCACGACCGTCCCGTCCGCCCCCGCGACCACCGCGCCCGAGCCCGCACTACCTGCGCCCCCACCCGCCGGCTCCGCGCCGCCCCCGGGCGTCGCGACGTACTCGACGACGCCGACCCACGCCTGCGCTTGGATGGGCCGCAACCGCACGTCGTAGCGCGCCTCCGTGCCGGCGAGCACCCGCTCGGCCGCCGCGAGCGCCCGGTCCTCGCGAGCCCGTTCGACGCGCACCGCCTCACGACGGGCGTGCAGGGCCTGCTGCGGGGAGCCGCCGGCGGCCACCGCGATCCGTACCTCCGCGAGTGGCACTCCCGCCGCCCGCAACGCGCGGACCACGCCCGCCTGTTCGAGTTGGCCGACCGAGTAGCGGCGATACCGCGTGCCCGGGTCCACGTCGGCGGGTACCAATACGCCCTGTTCGTCGTACCAGCGCAGGGCCTTGACGGTCAGGCCCGTGGCGCGAGCGAAGTCTCCGATGCCGAGGAACATCCTCATCACCTCCCGACCGACCACGGTGCCCCCTCCCGTGACGGGAGGGTCCACCGGCCCGGGCCAGGCGGGTGCGCCGCGGGTGCGCACCGCCACGATCGGTGCGATCGCGGCGGTGCCATCGCGGCGGGCACGCGGCCCGGGTCACCAGTCGTCGGGCTCGGTGACGGTCAGCAGGCGGACGAATCTCTCGTAGGACACCTGGCAACTCTCCAGGCGCTCGTAGGTACGGGCCGACAACGCGACGGGGGCGCTGGGTTCGAGAGCAACGCTCCAGAACCAGCCCGGCGCCCCCGTCGCCCGTCCGATGACGGGCACCAGGTCCACGACCCGGCGACGCAGTCGGTCGAGCTCGATGCGGCAGGCCCCCGCCGTGACATGGCCCCGAGCGGACCGCGCGAGCACGCGGCCGTTCGGGGCGATGAGCCGCCACCGCACGTGCTGCTCGGCGTCCAGGTGGACGTCGTAGCGCGCGTGCCGTTCCGGCGTACCGTCCGGGGCCTGCGACTCATCCGAAGCGACCGGCGACATAGTCGGCCGTCCGGGGGTCGCGGGGGGCACCGAAGATCGCGGTGGTGGGTCCGGCCTCGACGATGTGGCCGGGGGTGTTCTCCGCCGCGAGGAAGAACGCACAGTGGTCGGATACACGTTGGGCCTGTTGCATGTTGTGCGTGACGATGACGATGGTGACCTGGTCGCGCAACTCGCCGATGGTGTCCTCGATCCGCCTGGTGGAGGTCGGGTCCAGGGCCGAGCACGGCTCGTCCATGAGCAGCACGTCCGGATCGACCGCGAGCGAACGGGCGATGCAGAGACGTTGCTGCTGGCCTCCCGACAGCGCGCCGCCGGGTTGCCTGAGTCGGTTGCGCACCTCCATCCACAGGCCGGCGCGGGTCAGCGAGGACTCCACGACGGCGTCCTTGTCCGCGTTGCGCACGCCGGTCAGCTTGAGGCCGGCGACCACGTTGTCGTAGATGGACATCGCCGGGAACGGGTTGGGCTTTTGGAAGACCATCCCGACCCGGCGCCGGGTCTCGATCGGCCGGCGGGCGGAGTCGTAGATGTCCTCGCCGTCGAGCAGGACCCGGCCCGCGAGTTGGGCGCTGGGTACCAGCTCGTGCATCCGGTTGAGGATGCGCAGGAACGTGGATTTGCCGCAGCCGGACGGCCCGATCAGGGCCGTGACGGAGTTGGCCGCCATCACGAGGTCGACACGTTCGAGCACCTTGTGGGTGCCGAACCAGGCGCTGACGGTCTCCGCGGTGAGCGTCGAGCCACGCCCGCCGGCGGATTGAGCCGGTAAAGGCTGGGTCTCGGCTGCGGGAGCGAGAGTCGTCGCACCGCTGTCCGGGCTGGTCACGTGCGGAGCCTCCGGGGTGTGGAGTGGGACGGGAACCGGCGTCAGAGCGTCGCCGGGAGTACGCGTGCGGCGGATTCGTACAGTGCCCACACGACGGCGAGCACGACCGGGGTGCCGAGCAGGAGCGTGACTCGGCGATCGGGGTGACGGCGCAGGGCCCAGACCAGGACGGCGACCACGATGGTGAACGCCTGCGCCCACAGGAGTAGTCGCACGCCGGCGTTCGCGTAGCCGCCGGTGCCCTTCTCGTCCGCGCGTAGACCTTGCGGACGCCGGCCCTCCTGGGCCTTGGGGGCGCCCTGCAGTTCGGCGACGACCACCGTGCGCCCGCCGGGGCGGATCCACGAGTCGGCGGTGATCAGCACCAGTCGGTTCTCCCGGCCGGGGGCGAGCACGTCGTCCTTGCCGTTGGCGATGTGCCTGCGCTCGATCACCTTGTAGGTGAAATCGCCCTGCTGGGTGGTCGCCTCGATGCGCTGGCCGACGCGCAGGTCGTCGAGGTCGTGGAACGGGCCGCCGAAGCTGTACGCACGGCCCATGATCACGCTGTGTCCGCCCTGCCCGGGCAGGCCGCTGGTCCGCAGGTGTCCGGGGCCCTTGGCGAGCGAGTCGGCGGTGGTGCCCTCGACCACGACCTGGCGCAGGCCGATCGCGGGGATCCGCAACATCGCCACCGGTCTGCCCTTGGCGATGGTGCCGCCGAGAGGAGCGACGTCGCGGTAGAGCTCGTCGGAGAGTCGGTCGGCCAGGATGCTCTGGTCGCGGGCCTGTTGGATGTCGGAGACGACGTACACGTAGCCGACGAAGCCCGCGATGAGCAGCGCGAGCAGCGCGACCGCGGCGCCCGCGACGGTGTACGGGTCGGCCCGGCTCGCACGGGTCCCGCCTGCGGTCGCAGGCGGGTGCCCGCCGGCGCCTGCGGGTGCGGTCGCAGGCGCCGGCGCGGGTGCGGTCGCGAGGGCGGTCGCCGGCGCGGTCGCGGGGACCTTGGAGACGGTGTCGGCGGTCATGCGGGCACTCCCTGGCGACCGATCAGGCGCAGGACGGCGGCCACCGGTGGTGGCCAGTTGCCGGTGCGGCGTTTGTGTCCGAGGGAGAGCAGTACGGGGCAGGCGACGAGCGCACCCGCGCTCACGCACATCAGTACGAGCAGCACGATCGCGGACCCGTCGCCGTCGAGCGCGTCCTTGATCACGCTGGCGACCTTCGGGAACGGCCCCTTGTCGGCGGGCGGCGCGGCGGCACCCACCGGTGCGGTGGAGGGCGCGGCGGTCGACGGCGCGGCCGAGGGCGAGCCGCCGGGGTCGCCGGTGACCGGGGTGTTCGGGATGCCGGTGTTGCCGGCACTGGTGCCCGCGGAGGTACCGGTGTTGTTGTCGGTGTTTCCGTTCACGGGTGGGTTGGTGGGCGGCGGGGTTTCCCCGGTCCACTTGGGCGCGTCGGCGATCTTCTTGCGGGCATCCGCGATCTGCTGCTTCTGCGCGTCGGTGAGCGGGGTGTAGCCGGGCGGCAGCGCGCCGGGCTGGAAGGTGCCCGTCTGCGTTTGCCCTGCGCTCGCCGCGTAGGCGAGGAAGGTGTCGATCTTGGCGGCCTTGGCGGCGGTGAGCTTGTCGGTGGAGACCATCGCCACGTCGGTGGCGGTGAGCGGATAGGCGTTCGCGGCGGTGCTGCGGTAGTCGTTGGTCAGCGTCGCCCCGTCCGGGCCCGGCTTGGCGGCGGCGATTCCGGCGCGCACGGTCGCGGGGTCGGTCGGATCCACGAAGTTGCCTGCGGCATTGCGGAGTTTGGCGACCGGGGTGCCCATGCGCAGGGCCGCCTCGACCGAGGTCACGGCCATCACGGTGTGCGAACCGAAGGCGTCCTGGCCGTCGTCCTTGGGCCCGAAGTCGCCCACGGTGCGGTTCATCGGCAGCGCGTTGCCCAGTCGGTTGACGATGTCCTCGTACACCGTCTGCGGCACGTTCACGTTGGACTGGGCCTCGAGGCGGTTGGTGTACACCGCCAGCGGGTATGTCGCCGCGCCGATGCGCCACTCCGGCGGGCACGCGATGCCGTTGGCATCGGGTGTTCCGGAGAGCCATGTGGCCGTTTCCGGGTCGGCGGCGAGCCAGGCGGTGAGTGCCCAGATCATGTCGTCCTGGACGCCGCGCAGGATCGGGCTGCGGTCGGCGACGGGCCATACGTGCGGTTGGTTGATGGCCTTGAACTCGGGGTCGTCGTAGACCTTGATGATCGCGCCCGGTCCCCGCGGCCCCGTCGTGTAGGCCCCGGTGATCATTTTCGCGACCAGGCGCGGGGTCAGGCTCATCGACGTGATCGGCTCGTGGGTGCCGGCGTCGTCGATGTTGAACGCGATCGCCAGCGCACCGTTGGTCAGCGGCGCGTACACGGTCTTGTCCTTGTCCCGAGTGCCGGCCAACGCCACCGGGCGGGCCTGGTCGAGCGCGCCGCCGATGGGCTGCTGGGTGACACCGATGTCGGCGCCGTCCCGGAGGAAGACCTCGCGGGCGTTGGGGCCGGAGCCGGAACTGACCGTCATGTTCACGGGGTTGGTCCGCGCGCCGCACAAGCCGAACACCCACGAGGCGCCGGCCTGGGAGAACTCGCCGGTGCCGCTGATCGACAGGTCCGGGTGTTCCATGCCCGGGCACGCGTCGGGCGCGGGGATGAACGACAGCGGCGTCACCGCCACCTGTCCGGCGGCGAAGGCCAGGTCCATGTCGGTGTCGGTGATCTGGTACTGGACGCCCAGATCGATGTGTTGCTTCGCCTGGAAGGAGGTGGCGGTACTGCCCGCCTCGGGCATCACGAATGCCACGACCGAACACGCCTGTCGGTCCGAGCAGCCCAGTTGCGGCAGTCGCAGCGCCGGCCTGACCTGGAGCCACGCCTCTCCGGATCCGTCCGCGCGGGTGGGCACTCCGGTCTGCTTGGTGGCGAGAATCGGCGGATTGCCGTCGGGTTGTTGGAAGACGCCGTTTTCGGTGTAGGTCGGCGACCAGCAGTCCCGAGGCCGGGGCGTGGTGCCCTTGCACTGCATCACGACGACGCTGTTGGTACCGGCGGCGAGGGTGAAGCCGGTCCACTTGACCAGGATGCGCTGGTTGACGAGGTTAGTGCTCTGCGACACCGTCACCGCCGGGCGGGCGGCGGGCTCGGCCGCGCCGGCCGTCCCGGCGACCACGCCGAGCCACCCGGCGAGCAGCGCGACGCACAGCGCGATGACGCCGGCGACGGACAACGCGCGGCCCGGCGAAGCGGTGGAACGCTCGATGGCGCTCACGGCAACCCCACTTCCCTCGCCCCCGTTCGAGGCCGATTTCCCCACCGATTCCCCCCGGCGAGAACGACCCGCGCCGATCCTCGCGCGGCGCGGCGGCACGAGGGGAGCGGAAACCGACACGGTGTTCGAAAGTTCGCCTGCGGCGTACGGACCGGACATCTCCCGGTCACCCGACGCGGCCTTCTCGCGCGGGTCAGCGGACATCGGGACCACGTCCTCGACCGAGTCGGCTGTACAGGAACGGTGCGCCGAACACCGCCGCCATCAGGCACACCAGGGTGAGTGCGTAGAACCAGACCGGTGGCAGCGGCGGCGAGTCGCCGGCTTCGACCGATCCGGCGCTGACCGGCCCGCCGGGGCCGGACTTGTCGCCGCCGGCCACGACTTCGCCGGTGCCCGGGTCGAGGGTGGCCCCGCCGCCGGTGTCCGGCCCCTGGGTTGCGCCGGTTCCGCCGCCGGCGGCTCCCGGCGCGTCACCGGGCTTGGGCGTGTTGCCGCCGGTGCCGTTGGTGTTGGTGCCGTTGTTGTTCTGGTTGTTGGCACCGCCCGGACCGCCCTGCTGGGGCTGTTGTTGCTGCTGCTTCTGCTCCGGCGGCACCCAGGCCGGGTCGAAGGTCGGGTTCGGGCAGGCGTCGTGGTCCGCCTTGGTCGGCTTGTCCAGGTTCGCCGGCAGTGCCCCCGGGTCGGGCGCGCCGGGGATCGACTTGATCGCGTCGTAGCCGAAGCTGACCAGCTTGGGGGGCAGCGGCGAGTATCCCAGCCGTGGCGCCTGTCCCTGCCCGGCGCACAGGAAGTACTTGATGAACTTGCCGAGCGTTTCGCCCTTGGACTCGTCGAAGGAGAACTGCTTGGCGGCCGGCACGATCATGTAGCTGTAGCTGGAGATCGGATAGGCGCGCTTGTCCGGGTTGGTGTAGACGTCGTCGAGGATCTGCGTGCTGTCCGGGTTCAGCCGGGCCTTGGTGAGCGCGATGGACACCGCATCCGAGCTGGGCTGGGTGTAGACGCCGGCGACGTTCTTGACCGAGGCGACCGGGAATTGCCGCTGGATCGCGTAGGCGGTCTCGACGTAGGTGATCGCGCCCTCGCCGTATCCGGCCGCGACGTAGTTGGCCACGCCTTCGGAGCCGGCCTGCGCCTTGGTGGCTCCCTTGACCGGGAACTCGGAGGTCATGCCGCCGGGGAAGAACGGCCGCCAGATGTCGTTGACCTGGTTGGTCAAGAAGGCGGTGAACTGCGCGCTGGTGCCCGAGCCGTCCGAGCGCACGACCGGGGTGATCGGGGTGGCGGGCAGGGACAGGGCCGGGTTGTCGTCCTTGATCGCCTTGTCGTTCCACACCCTGATCTGGTTGGTGAAGATCCCGGCGATGGTGCGCGGCGACAGTTGGAGGTTGCGCACCTGTTGGCCGCGGATCTTCAGGTTGTACATGAACGAGGTACCGCCCGCGACGATCGGCAGGTACTTGAACTTGGTGTTGTCGGCCTGCAGGCGCGCGAGTTCGTTGGTCGCCTGCCCGGCCCGGTCGACGTAGTTGCCTTGGAAGGGGATCTCCGAGACCGCGAAGTCGACCAGGTGGCTCATGAAGTCGTTGCGTCCGGCGGTGGATCCGTTGGGGGTGTAGTCGACCGCGAGGCCGCGGGCGGCGACGTCGGCCGACCACTGCATGGTCGCGGGCGAGCTCCAGGTGGAGCCGCTGCCGTGGATGCCGGCGGCGGCCGAGGCGGTGCCGGACGGCAGGACGAGCAGGGGGACGGCGAGCACGGACGCGATCGCCACGCGTAGCAGATGCGCGGGCAGGCGCGTGGTCCTGGTCATGAAGTGGGCTCCGGGGTAAGGGACTTGGTGGCGGCGCCGGCGCGGCGCCGCTTGCGGCGTCCGGACTCGCCGGGGGCGCGACCGCCGATCAGGCGCGCGAGGGAGAACAGCACGAGGACGATGAGCAGCAAGGTCACGGCGGCGCCCCACGCGAGGGAGTTGAGCTCGTCGCTGGGCGACTTGTAGTTCACCCAGATGAAGTACGGCAGGGAGGTCTGCACACCGCTGAACGGGTCCCAGTTCATGCCCGCGCCGCCGCCCGCGACCAGCAGCACGGGCGCGGTCTCGCCGACCACGCGCGCGCAGCCGAGGATGACGGCGGTGACCAGGCCGCTGCGCGCGGTGGGCAGTACGACGTTCCACAGGGTGCGGAACTCCCCGGCGCCCAGGGCCAGCGACGCCTCACGCAGGCCGTTGGGCACCAGGCGCAACACCACCTCGGTGGCGCGGGTGACCACCGGCATCATCTCCACCGACAGCGCCAGGCCCGCGGCCAGGCCGCAAAAGCCCTGGCCGAGCGAGATGACGAAGAAGGCGTAGACGAACAGGCCGGCGACCACCGAGGGGATCGCGGTCATCGCTTCGACGACCACGCGCACCACGACGGCGAACCGGCCGCCGACCTCGTTCATGTAGATCGCGGCGATCACCCCGAGCGGGACGCTCAGCAGGATCGCGATGCCCATTTGTTCGAAGGTGCCGACGATCGCGTGTGCGGCGCCCACCGAGACCCCGTGCGGGCTCAGCGCGCTGAAGTGGCGCTGGGTGGCGGTGAAGAAGTCCGTGTTCAGGATGCGGCCGAAGCCCTTGACGAAGACGTAGCCGATCACGGTCGCCACCGTGCCGACCATCAGGGCCGCGCCGGTGGAGATCACCGCGCCGGCGACCCGGTCGCCGGCGGCCACCCGGTCCAGGCGCATGTGGGTGGCGATCGCGTACAGCAGCAGGAAGCTGAGGTAGGCGGTGATCAGGTAGCCCTGCCAGCCGGCGACCGGCAGGATCCGCCCGTACAGCACCCACGCGAAGCTCGCGCCGGCGACCATGGCGCCGAGCGCGACGCCGATGTCGTCGGGGGCGACCCGGCGCAGCGCCACGCGGGCCTGCTCCGGTGCTCGCGGCGCGGACGCGGGCGGCGGCGCGTCGGGTCCGGGCCGAACGATCGGCTCGGTGACGGTCATCGTCGTGGATCCCCTCGGTGGTGGGTCTGGTGGAGCCGTGGGTCGCTGTCGGGAGTTCGGTGGACCGGGACGCGATGTCCCGGGGCTCGGTGTCTCGGGTCGCGGTGTCGGGTCCCGTCGGACCTCGGTCAGATCTCGGTGGACTTGCCGCTGCGCGAGCGGGCGACCAGGACGCCGGCGACGGTGTTCACGGCGAGCGTGAGGACGAAGAGCGCGAGGCCGGCGGCCATCAGCGCGGAGATCGACTCGGTGTCGGCCTCGCCGTACTTGAGCACGATCAGCGACGAGATCGTCGAGCCCTGGCCGTCGAGGATGCGGAACGAGAAGTCGGTGTTGAACGAGATGATCATCGCGACGGCGATGGTCTCGCCGAGGGCTCGACCCAGGCCGAGCATCACGCCGCCGATCATGCCGCCGCGGCCGAACGGCAGGACCACCGCGCGGATCACCCCCCAGCGGGTGGCGCCGAGCGCCAGCGCGCCCTCCTTCTCGCCGACCGGCGCCTGGCCGAACACCTCGCGGCTGACCGCGCAGCAGATGGGGATGACCATCGTGGACACCACCACGCCGGAGATGAACAGCGAGGAGCTGAACTGGCTGTCCACGAAACGGGCCTTCACGTCGATCGTGCGGATCTCGAAGATCGGCAGGAAGTCGAAGTTGGTGGCCAACCACCGGCTGACCGGGATCAGTTGGGGTTGCAGTACGAAGAATCCGAAGATGCCGTAGATGATGCTGGGCACCGCGGCCATCAGGTCGACGATCGAGGTGAGCACCCCGCGTAGACGTCGTGGGGCGAACTCGGTGATGTACAGGGCCGCGGTGAGCGCGATGGGTACCGCGACGATCAGCGCGACGATGGCCACGAGCACGGTTCCGGTGAGCAGTCCGCGTACACCGAAGGTGCCGCCCTTGGGCTCCCACGCGTCCTCGGTGAGGAATCCCCAGCCGGCCCGGTCGAGCGCGCTGCTGCCCTGGTAGAGCAGGTAGCCACCGATCGCGGCGAGCAGGGCCAGGACCAGCATCGCGACACCACGCGTGATCCAGCGGAACACGTGGTCGGCCCTGGTGCGACGGACCACGATCCGGCGGGGCCGATCGAGCAGCTCCGGCGATTCGGGGGCGAACACGGTCGGGTGTGCCATGGGTTGCGGCTCCTGGAAGCGGGTGGCGAACCGATCTGACCGTTCGTCAGACGGCCGGCGATCAAGCCGGAAACCCCTGCCTGGAGACAACCAGAGCGCAGCCCCCGGGCAACTGTCCGCTACGGAAACAACCGGTGCCGAGGGTGTACGGCAGACGTCGTGTCCGTGCCGCACGGGTGCCGGAGTATCCGGTTTCCGTTACAGGCGCGGCCCGTTCGTGTCGGCGCCTTGTGCGGCCCGGTGCCGTTTCCCTGCCGGACATCCCACCACGATCGGGCCGCCGGCAGCGTTGTCGGCGTCGGCCACTGCGGGTCGACGGCCAGCAAATGCCAAGAGAGAGTTGAGACTTCGAATGTCCAGCGTCTTCAGCATGCGCAAGACCGCCACCGTTTTGGGCACCGTCGGTGCCGCCATGGCGCTCGTCGTCGGCGCCAACGCGTCGGCCAACGCCAACACCTACGTCAACGCCGGTTCCGACACCCTCCAGAACGTCACCCAGGCGCTGACGACGGAGTACGCGGCGAACGTCGATCCCAATGGCAACGACTGGGTGACGGTGAACGCCGGGATAGCCGCCGGTGGCATCAACACCGGCAAGGCCGAGTGCAACACGCAGTACGGCGCCGGCACCGGCCACGCGTGGCCGAACGGTTCGGGTGACGGCATCAAGGCGCTGCTGGACCAGCGTGCGGGCACGAACGCCAAGTGCCTCGACTTCGCCCGTTCCTCGCGCGGCCCGAAGACCGGCACCGCCGAGACCACCCTGACCTTCGAGCGGGTCGCCGGCGACGCCGTGACCTGGGCGACCAAGAAGGCCGGCGCGCCGACCAACCTGACCCGGGCGCAGCTCCAGGACATCTACCACTGCAACATCACCAACTGGAACCAGATCCCGGGCAGCACCGTGTCCGGCGTGATCCAGAAGCACATCCCGCAGGCCGGCTCCGGCACCCGCTCGGAGTTCCAGGACAAGGTGCTCGGCTTCGACCCGACCGCCGCCTCCAACGGCGCGTGCGCCGCCACGGTCATCCAGACCGCGCAGGAGAACCGCGGTGACGCGCCGCAGATCACCTCCACCGACGCGATCATCGCCTACTCGGCCGCGGCCTACGGCGAGCAGACCACCCCCGCCTCCGGTGTGCCGAACCACACCAACGGCTTCAAGCTCGGCAACATCGACTCCAAGGCGCCGAACGCGACCGGCTTCGTCGGCAACCGCTCGGTGTACTTCGTCTACGACCCGCAGAACGGCACGGCGGCCAACGCCAACGTCGTCGCCTTCATCAACTGGGCCAAGAACCCGGCGCAGCGCCCGATCTGGAACACCTTCGGCTTCGCCGTCTGAGCCACGCCCGATCGGCATCGCATGACATGACGTGATCGGCAGCGGGCCGTCTCGGATCGGCGATTCGAGACGGCCCGTTCCCGCCCGCCGCGTCAGGTGTCTCCACCGCACGAATGGCTTTCGGCTCGGCAACATCGACGGCAAGGTTCCCGGGCAGACCGGACGGAACGGCACCGACCCGAGCGCCTCCCGGCAATCGCGGCGTCTACTTCGTCCATTACCCGATCATCGACGCGGAAACGGTCGCCGTCATCACGTGGACCTGTGCCCCGCATCAACGGGCGATCCGGGCCACGTAGGGGTTCATGCCCTGAACCGTGTGGTGGGCCCGCGCCCTCGAGTCCGCCGATCCGGCCCTCCGCACACGTCGCGGAAGAACTGTTCACCCTCCGGTGGCGGATCGCTCATCCGTCCGCCATCGCGAGCGTCCGACGTTTCCCCCGCGGATGCCCAACAGGCCGCCGCGTGCTGTTTTGCTCGAACCCACCGACCCCGGAAGGGCATTCTTCATGAAGCTCCGTCGTCTGCTCGCGCTCGCCGTCGCGGTTCCGGCCGCGTTCGCGATCGCCACCGTGCCGGCCGTCGCCGAGGACGCCGCTCCCGCCGCGCCCGCGACCGCCGCACAGGGCACCGTCACGGTGAGCCCGCTGTACGGTCCGGCCGACAGCACCGGCAAGGCGACCGCCCGGGCGAGCGTGCCGTGCGGCCCGGACGCGACCAAGTTCCGCTTCGTCCTGCGTTCGCCCGGCGCCAACGAGCGTGTGTTCGGCGGCTCGTTCCTCGGCACCGCCCTGCCGGCCGACAAGGTCGCGGACACCGCGGTCGTCGGTCAGCGCGCGCTGTTCCCGGCGGGCTCCGCCGCCCAGGAGGGCGTCGCGCACAAGCTGGTCGCGCAGTGCTACACCTTCGACGCCGACGGCGCGCTGACCATCACCGAGCCGGCGTCGGTCGACCTGCGCGTCAACAGCGGTGTGTGGACCTCGCTTTCGCCCGAGGTGCGCGCGCTGCCGACCAAGATCGGCGCGCTGCGCTTCGGTCTGGTCCTGTTCCGCGGCTTCGCGCCCGGTGACCGCGTGGACGGCGTCGTGCGCGCCGCCGACGGCACCTCCACCCCGGTCTCGCTGCAGCCGCAGATCACCCCCGACGGCACCTGGGGCGGCGCGCTGCTGACGCTGCCGGCCAACCTGGCCGACGGTTCCTACACCCTCGTGCTCTCCGGCACGAACTCGCACGCGACCTCCTCGGTCGCGATCACCCTCGACTCGTCCCGCCTGTGGTGGTGACGCGGCGTCGGTGACACGCCTTGGGCCATCGGGATTCGTCCCGGTGGCCCACTTGCCGTCCGTCCCCGTTTCCTTTATTTCTCAACGGAGTTGACCAGATGAGCCTAAGACTCGCGCGCGTGCTGGCATCGTGCGGAGCCGGGCTGCTCGTGCTGTCGGCGCTGCCGGCGATCGCAGCGGCCGCCGACGGCGGTACGCCCGCGCCGACGATCGTCGTCGACCCGGGGACCGGTGGGGCCACCACCAAGGTGACGTTGAAGGCCACTGCGCCGTGCCCGGAACCGGCGACGAACTACCGGTGGGTCGTCACCGGCGGCACCTTGACCGCACCGAGGTTGATCGGTGGCACCACGGGCAACCCCTTGCCCCCGGACCGAATCCCGGTTCGGGAGAGCCCGATCCAGCTCTTCCTGACCGGCACCGTCTTGGACGGTACGTTCAAGTTGTCCTCGGAGTGCATGGACAACGCCGGGAATGTGCTCAAGGAACTCGCGGCGGTCGATCTCAGCACCGCCGACGGCCCCGACGGCAAGGCGTGGACCGTGGCGGCCCCGCCCACCACCGCGCCGCCGACCAGCACGCCCCCGACGACCACGCCGCCGACCACCACGCCGCCCGGTGGGTCGGACGAGGTGCTGGTGCTCAATCCCACCACGGGGCCGATGGACCAGAAGACGACCATCACCTCCTCGAAGGCGTGCCCGACGACGGCGACCTCGGCCCTGTTCCAGCTGAAGCTTCCCGGCCAGGAGTCGGAGCAGCGTATGGGTGGCTTCACTCCCCTGCCGCTGCCCGCCGACCTCAAGCCCGTCTACCCGAACAAGAAGATGTTCCCGGGCGGCGCCGCCACCACCGGCAACTACCACATTCGCGCCCAATGCCTCGATGCCGGCGGAGCCATCGTGGTGGACGACCTCGCTCGCGTCGACCTGCTGGCAACGGATGGCACGTGGAAGGTCGTCGAACACGCCACTCCGGCCGGCACCTTCGACGATGAGATACGAATCCCGGACGCGGGCCCCGTCGCGGCGCGCCTGAGCCTGTCCGGCTTCCCCGCGGGTGAAGACTTCAAGGCCGTCATCACCAAGTCGGGTGACGCCGCCTTCCCGTCCGTAGAGCTGACCAAGGCCAAAACGGACACTATCGGTGCTTATGTCAACAACCAGCTCATCTTCCCTCGTGACGGCGCCACCTGGATCGACGGGAACTACACGGTGACGGCCACGGCCACCCCGTCCGGCACGAAGGTCGAGATTCCCTTCAAGCTGCTGCTGGTTCACGCCGGCGCCACCAACGGCTCGACCGCCGGCACCACGACGGGTACGACGACAGGCACCACGACGGGTACGACCACCGGCACCACCACAGGGACGACCACGGGCACCACCACAGGGACGACCTCCGGGACCACGGCCGGTGACACCGCCGGCACCACGACCGGGACGACCACGGGGACGACCACGGGCACCACGACCGGAACGAGCACCGGGACCAGCTCGGGCAGTTCGGCCGGGACCGGTAACGGTGGCGGGGGCGGTGGGCTCGCGCACACCGGGGCGCTGCTCGACCCGCGGCTGCTCGGCACCGCCGGTGGCACGTTGCTGCTGATCGGCGGCGTCATGTGGTACCGCGCCCGCGGCAGCCGCAGCGCGCTGCTCGCCGGCAGCGGCACCTTCGGCGAGGGCGACGAGGACACTCCCGCGACCGCCTGACGAGGAAACACACCGCACGGCCGCCTGCGACACCCGGGCGGTGGGGTGAGAAGGGGGCTCTGTCGCAGCGCACGGGCTGCGACAGGGCCCTTTCCCGTCCCCCGGGCCGTCGGGCCCTCGGCTCAGCCGAGTTGGGGCATCACCTCCGAGGCGATCAGTTCCAGGTGGTCGAGGTCGTGCAGGTCCAGGATCTGGAAGTAGATCCGGGTCGAGCCGACCTCGGCGAAGCGGCCGATCCGGTCCACCACTTCGGCGGGCGAGCCCGCGAGACCGTTCTCCTTGAGTTCGGCGGGCTCGCGGCCGATCGTCGCGGCGCGCCGGGACACCTCGGCGTCGTCCCGGCCCACGCAGGCCACGAGGGCGTTGGACAAGACCAGGTCCTCGGCCTTGCGGCCGTGCTCGACCAGGGCCTCGCGGACCCGGCCGAACTGCTGCGCGCTGGTTTCCACCGACGCGAAGGGGATGTTGAACTCGTCGGCGAAGCGGGCCGCCAGCGCGGGCGTGCGCTTGGCGCCGAGGCCGCCGACCAGGATCGGCGGATGCGGACGCTGCGCGGGCTTGGGCAGCGCGGGCGAGTCGGCCAACGAGTAGTAGCGCCCCTCGTAGCGGAAGTCGGCGCCGACCGGGGTGTCCCAGAGCCCGGTGACGATCTCCAGCTGCTCTTCGAGGCGGCCGAACTTCTCGCGCGGGAACGGTATGCCGTAGGCGGTGTGCTCCTCCTCGAACCAGCCCGCGCCGATGCCCAGTTCGACCCGGCCGCCGGACATCGCGTCGACCTGCGCGACCTGGATGGCCAGCACGCCCGGCAGTCGGAAGGTCGCCGCCGTCATCAGTGTGCCCAGACGGATGCGCTTGGTCTCGCGGGCCAGTCCGGCCAGGGTGATCCACGCGTCGGTGGGACCCGGTAGGCCGTCGCCGCTCATGTGCAGGTAGTGGTCCGAGCGGAAGAAGGCTGCGAAGCCGAGGTCTTCGGTGGCCTTGGCCACGGTCAGGAGTGTGTCGTAGGTCGCGCCCTGCTGGGGCTCGGTGAAGATACGAAGATCCATGCGCCCATCCTCTCCCGAGAGCGCGGGACGCGTGCGAGGCGAGGACGCGAAGCACCCCGGACCCGATCATGCGAGCCGCGCGGGAAAGGGCACCACGCGCGCCGAGCCGCGCCGTCGCCGCTGGGGAATCGCCGGGGCGTGCCGGTGCGGTTGACCCGACCAGGCGGCGCTCTCCTCGGCCGCACGCAGCCTGATCAGGTTGCGGAAGACGATCGCCCAGGCCGCCGCGCAGGCCCGGCGCTCGGCGGGCGCCAACCGCGCCCAGTCCGCGCAGGGACTGCCCGCCACGCCCTGTCGGGCCAGCAGGGTGAGCACCTTGGCCGCCCGACCCAGCACCCGGGCGGCGCCCGCGATCGGCACGCCGGCCGGGTCGCCTCCGGGCAGCGGGACGACCGTGTCGGCGGCCGAGCCCGCGACCCGGGCGACGATCTCCCGCGCGTCGCCCAGTTCGTCGGCGACCCGACACAGGCAGCCGCCGCGGTCCGGCTTGCCGCTCCAGGCGTGTACCACTTCCTGCACGGTGTGCAGGGCGAGCGCGACCGCGGTCAGCGCGCGTGGCGTGGAATCGACCGTGGCCAGCTCGTCGTCCAACTCGGCGAAGGTCTCGATGGTGTGCATGGTGATCGCTCCCTCGTGCGGTGCCCGTCCGGCTCGTCCGGAGTTCGGCCGGTGTGTTCCGACGACTCCAGGTTGCGCCCGGGGAGCGGACGGATCGCTCGCCATCGAACAATCTGTGGACAACCAAGCGTATTTCGGCAGGGTTTCACTCGTCGGAGTGATGTATTCCAGAGTTGTCCACAGGGCTTCTGCACGCAGGGTGACCACTGTGCCAACCTCGTCGTTTCCCGAAGGGGTGTCGCGATCGGCCTCGGGCGAGCGTCGAGTTCGCGCCGGCCGCGATCCCCGAGGGCGATCGGCGATCCAGCACAGATCAAGGGGGTGGTGGCATGTCCCGCACCGACGGCGGCGGCGCGAGCGGCTACGCGGTCGACACGGCCGAACTGCACGGGTTGGTACGACGCCTGCACAACATCGGAGCCGACTACCTGGCACCGGGCTGTGCCGCCGAGCCCGGCCGGGTCACCGACCACACCGCGCTCGACACGGAGGCGCTGGGACGGTTCCCCGGCGCCGCCGAGTTGGCCGACCGGCATCGCCGCGCCGCCGCGCGGATGGTCGACCTGTTGACCGAGATCCGCGCCGAGTTGGCCACGACGCGGGTCGAACTCGGCCGTACCGCGGACCGGTTCGCCGACACCGAGACCGAGGTCGGCACCCTGCTGCGCGCGGTGGCGGCACGGTGAGCGCCGGTGACAACACGGATCCGTTCGCGGCGATCCACGCCGCCCGCCCCGGTCTGGTCGGCGCGGCGGCCGACGGGTGGCGCCTGGCCGCCGCGCGGTTGACCGAACTGCGGGACGAGTTGGCCGAGACCGCCCGCCTCGGCACGCGGGTGTGGTCCGGCGGCGGCGCCGAACGCTTCACCGCCCGCTGCCACGCACTGGCCGACAGCGCGGATCGGCTCGCCGGCCAGGGCACCGCGCTGCACGAACACCTCACCGAGGCGGCACATGCCCTTGCCCGGGCCCAGAAGAGCGCCACCGACCCGAAGGCCGCCGAGGTCGCCATCGCGCAACTGGAGGGCACCTACCGCGACTTGGGCGAGCGCCTGCCCCTCCTGCCGTGCACTCCCGCCGACACCGCGCCCAGCCGACCGACCACCACGCTCCCCACCACCACCCCGGCCGACGCACCGCCTCCTAGCCGACCATGCGCCACGACCGCTCCCCCGAGCGGCGACCCGGACATCGCCGCCTCGGCTCCGACCGCGACGGAGGCGGCCGTCGCGGATCCGACTCCCCCGCCGACACCCGTCGATCCGACCACCCCCTGCGCGCCACCGACGCCCGACACACCCGCGGCGCCTCCGCCCGCGCCCCCGGCGCAACCACCACCGCCCACCGCCCCACTGGCCACGTGCATCGCCGCCACCACGCCACCACCGCCACCGACCACCCCGCCGGCGCCGGGACCACCGCCGATCACCTGCCCACCACAAGCCGCGATGCCCACCCCGCTGACACCGGCCGTCGTCGGAACCCCGCTCCCCCGCGATCCCCGCCCGGTACAGCCGGCCGGCATCGGCCCGCGTCTGCGTCAGGCCGCCCCACCGCCGTCGCCCCCGATCGCCCCGGTGACCGGCATCCGGATCGCCCCCGGCCTGCGCGGCGGCGCCGGCGACCACCCGGCGGCCACACACGACGCCGCACACACCGCCGACCCCGTCACGACCGTCCTCGGCGGCACCACCCACGACGGCACGCCCACCACGCCCACATCACCCACGTGGGTGACCGCCCCCACCACGGGCGGCACCCCCACCACCCCGGCCCGCCCCCGCCGGAGCAACCGCTACGCCACCCACCCGGCCCAAGCCTGGTCGACCTCGGAAGAACCCCCCGAGGAGCGCCCCTGAAGACGACACGGACAAAGGCCGAGCCGGGCACAGACCCGAAACACAGCCGCAACCCCGGAAGCAAACGGAAATGGGGACGCGGGCGGGGTGAGGACGCAGACACAGGCGCGGGTGGGGGCGCAGACACGAGCGCGGACGTGGACCCGGGCGCAACATGCGACATGCGACACGCAGACCGAGGCATCCATACGCCGCATAAACACGGCCACCCGCTCAAGCGCCGATCCCGCCCCGCCCCGGCAAACGATCAAGCCGCCCCGGCCCTGCCGGGGCGGCCCGATCGGCGGCGCCACCGAGGCGTCGTCGTCCTCCGGTCAGCGGCGGCCGCGTGCGCCCTCTCGCTTGGCTGCCCGAGGCGCCGGTTCCAAGATCGCGACCGACTCGATGTGGTGCGTGTTCGGGAAGAGGTCGAACGAGCGCAACGACCGGAGCTTGAAGCCCGCGCTCGCGAAGTAGGCCACATCGCGGGCCAGTGCGGCGGGGTCGCAGGCGACGTAGGCGACCCGGCGCGGGGTCAGGCGCGCGATGCGCTCGACGACCGCCTTGCCCGCGCCCGCGCGCGGCGGGTCCAGGACCACGATGTCGGCGCGGCGCAGGAAGCCGGGTCGGCTCAGCACCTTCTCCACCGTGCCGACCTCGAAGCGCGCGCCCGGCACGTCCCGCAGGTTGTGGATCGCGTCCTCGACCGCCTGCCTGGAGCTCTCGATGCCGATGATCGTGTCGCTGTCCGCGAGCCGCTCGGAGAGGGCACCCGCGAACAGCCCGACCCCGCAGTACAGGTCGAGCGCCAGATCGCCCGGCCGCGGCTCCAAACCCTCGACGACGGCCGCCACGAGCACGTCGGCCGCGGCCGGGTGCACCTGCCAGAAGCCGCCGCCCGACACCTTCCAGGTCCGTCCCGCGGCCACCTCGCGCACCGCCGGCCGACCGTGCACCTTGCGTACCCGGCCCTTGTCGTCGGCGCGGAACACCGACACGGCCCGGTTCAGCTCGACGATCGGCATGCGCCCGTCCGCGCCCTCGGCCGGCACCACGGTGACCGCGCGGTCCAGCGAGCCGGTCGCGGAGACCGCCTCGATCGACGCCACGCCGGGCCACTCGTGCGCCTCGATGCCCAACTCCTCGACACCGGGCGCCGCGATCGGGCACGCGTCGATCGGCTGGACGTCGTGCGAGCGGTGCTTGCGCAGTCCCGCCCGGCCCGTCGCCGGGTCCACCGCGAACTGCACTCGCGTGCGCCACCCCAGGCCCTCGGGCTGCCCGGGCGGGCTGTCCACGGCCTCCACCTCGACCTGTACGTCGACCTTGCCGAGCCGCAGCAGCTGCTCGGCGACCACATCGCCCTTGAGTCGCCGCTGCGCGGCGGGCGTGGCGTGCTGCCAGTCGCAACCGCCGCACATGCCGGGCCCGGCCACCGGGCACGCGGGCGTGATGCGATCCGGCGACGCGTGCAGCACCTCGACCACGTCTGCGCGCAGGAAACGCGACGTCGGCCCGCCGTCGGTGATCTCCACGACGGCCCGCTCGCCCGGAAGGCCGTGCCGAACGAAGATCACACGGCCCTCGTGGCGAGCGACGCAGTGCCCACCGTGAGCAACCGGGCCGATCTCGACCTCGTACCGCTCACCCCGCAGGGACTGGTCCGACTCGGGGGTGGTGGATCCGACAGACACGGCACTCCTCGCACAGCTCGTACAACGTCGATGAAAACAGTCGATGAAAACAACGGGCAGCAGACGAAAAACCAGGGGCCGAACACAACCGACGCACGACAAGGGACCTCGGATGCCCCGCGGCCGACCACGCCCAGGCGCGCACACCGACACCACGACGACACAAAGAAAGCGCCTCACGGAGGTGGGCGCGGCTTCCAGGATAGTCCCTACCCGAAGAACCCGCGCCCACCGTCACCACACACCGTCACGACCCACCCGAACTCAGGACGCTCCAGCCCCGGACCCCGGGCCCGAGCCCGACCCGGACCCCGAGCCCGACCCGGACGCAGAGCCCGGCCCCGAACCCGAGCCCGGCCCACCCCGCTTCCCGTCCCCACCCCGAGGCGTCCGCGCTGGCCCCCGCCGCACCGACCCCGGCGCCACCCAGGCCTTCGGCTCCTTCAACCGCTCGGACGACTCCAACTGCCACGGCACCGACGTGACCATGACCCCCGGCGTGAACAACAACCGCCCCTTGAGCCGCAGCGCACTCTGGTTGTGCAGGATCTGCTCGTACCAGCGGCCGACCACGTACTCCGGGATGTACACGTTCACCACATCGCGCGGGCTGGACCGACGCACCGACTTCACGTACTCGATCACCGGCCGGGTGATCTCCCGATACGGCGAGTCGAGCACCTTGAGCGGCACCTCTATCCCGCGCTCGTCCCACTCGCGCCGCAGTGCCTCGGTCTCGGCCGGGTCCACGTTGACCGTGACCGCCTCGACCACGTTCGGCCGCGAGTAGCGCGCGTACGCCAGCGCCCGCAGCGAGGGCTTGTGCAGCTTGGACACCAGCACGATGGCATGCACCCGCGAGGGCAGCTTGGTGTCGTCCATCTCCACGGCCGCCAGCTCCGTGGCCACCCGGTCATAGTGTCGCCGGATCTGCTTCATCAACAGGAACAGCACGCCCATCGCGGCGATCGCGATCCAGGCGCCCTGCACGAACTTGGTCACCAAAACGATCACCAGGACCGCGCCGGTCATGCACAGGCCGAAGGCGTTGATCACCCGGCTGCGCATCATCCGCCGGCGCTCGGCCGGTTCGGTCTCGGTCTTCAGGTGCCGGGTCCAGTGCCGGATCATGCCCGCCTGGCTCATCGTGAAGGACACGAAGACGCCGACCACGTACAGCTGGATCAGCTTGGTGGGCTCGGCCTCGAACGCGACGATCAACACGATCGCGAACGCGGCCAGCATGATGATGCCGTTGCTGAACGCGAGGCGGTCGCCGCGCGTGTGCAGCTGCCGGGGCAGGTAGCGGTCCTGGGCCAGGATCGAGCCGAGCACCGGGAAGCCGTTGAACGCGGTGTTCGCGGCCAGGATCAGGATCAGGCCGGTGACCGCGAGTACGAGATAGAACAGCGGCGACGCGAACGTGCCACCGAAGACCGCGTCGGCGACCTGCGCGACCACGGTCTTTTGTTCATATCCGGCCGGTGCCCCCTGGATCTGGCTCTCCGGGTTCTCCGCGAAGCGCACCTTGGTCATGTTGGCCAGCGCCAGCATGCCCATCAGCATGGTCACCGAGATGGTGCCCATCAGCAGCAGCGTGGAGGCCGCGTTCTTGCTCTTGGGCTTGCGAAACGCCGGTACACCGTTGCTGATCGCCTCGACACCGGTCAGCGCCGCGCACCCGGAGGAGAAGGTGCGCAGCAGCAGGAACACCAGCGCGAAGCCGCTGAAGCTGTCCTCGGCCTCGATGTGGAACCCGGCGCTCTCGGCCTCCATGGTGGCGCCGGTGGCGCCCCGGATCAGGCCGAACAGGGTCATCCCGAGGATGGCGGCCATGAACGCGTAGGTGGGGACGGCGAAGAGCTTGCCCGACTCGCGAACGCCGCGCAGGTTCATCGCCATCAGCAGCAGCACCAAGCCGACCGCCAACAACACCTTGTGTCCCTCGAGCGCGGGCACCGCGGAGGCCATGTTGGCGACGCCGGAGGAGACCGATACCGCCACGGTCAGCACGTAGTCGACCAGGAGCGCGCTGCCGACCGTCAAACCGGCGTTGGGACCGAGGTTGACGTTCGCGACCTCGTAGTCACCGCCGCCACTGGGATAGGCGTGGACGTTCTGGCGATAGGAGGCGACCACGGTCAGCATGACCACGACGACGGCCAGACCGACCTTCCACGAGAAGTGGTAGGTCGCCATTCCCGCCATGGAAAGGGTGAGCAGGATCTCGTCCGGCGCGTACGCGACGGAGGACAGTGCGTCGGAGGCGAAAATGGGCAGCGCGATGCGCTTCGGCAGGAGCGTCTCGGACAGCTTGTCGCTGCGCAAGGCTCTGCCGACAAGGATGCGCTTGGACAGATCGGTCAGTCTTGACACGCAGGTGATCGTAAGCCCATCGACTTTTGCCGGGCCGGGGGCATGCCGTAAGGCGTCCACGTGTAACGTCTCGGCGAGGTCTGCCACCCTGGTAACACCACAAACGAGCATCAGACCGGGCACAACGGACCAAATCCGGAAGGACGGCCGTGCACATCGTCATCATGGGCTGCGGGCGCGTGGGATCCACGCTGGCCCAGACGCTCGAGGAACTGGGGCATTCGGTGGCGGTCATCGACCGCGATCCCTCCGCGTTCCGCCGGCTGGGGTCGCACTTCTCCGGCCGCCGGATCAAGGGCATCGGTTTCGACCAGGACACCCTGCGCGAGGCCGGTATAGAAGAGGCCGGCGCGTTCGCGGCGGTCAGCAGCGGCGACAACTCGAACATCATCGCGGCGCGCGTCGCGCGCGAGACGTTCGGTGTGGAGAACGTGGCCGCGCGCATCTACGACCCGCGCCGGGCAGAGGTGTACGAACGCCTGGGTATCCCCACGGTGGCCACCGTGCGCTGGACCGCGGACCAGATGTTGCGCCGGTTGTTGCCCAGTGGCGCCGAACCGCTGTGGCGCGACCCCTCCGGCAGCGTGCAACTGGCCGAGGTGCATGTGAACTCGGCGTGGGTGGGGCACCGCATCACCCGGCTCGAACAGGCATCGGGCGCCCGGGTCGCCTTCGTCACCCGTTTGGGCGAAGGCATCCTGCCGACCTCCGAGACCGTGATCCAAGAGGGCGACCTCGTGCACGTGGTCATGCACCAGGCGGATGTGGCCGCCGTCGAGGCGGCCTTCGAGAAAGCACCGGAGGAGGGCTGATGCGGGTCGCAATCGCGGGCGCCGGCGCGGTGGGTCGCTCCATCGCCGCGGAGCTGTTGGAAAACGGCCACGAGGTCCTGCTCGTCGACAAGGCACCGGACGCCATCAAGGTGGACAGCGTGCCGCAGGCCGAGTGGCTGCTCGCCGACGCGTGCGAGATCTCCTCGCTGGACGAGGCCGCGTTGCAGCGCTGCAACGTGGTGATCGCGGCGACCGGCGACGACAAGGTGAACCTGGTCGTCTCGCTGCTGGCCAAGACCGAGTACGGCGTGCCGCGCGTGGTCGCCCGGGTGAACAACCCGAAGAACGAGTGGTTGTTCAACGAGGCATGGGGCGTGGACGTCGCCGTGTCCACGCCGCGCCTGATGTCGGCTCTGGTCGAGGAAGCGGTCAGTGTCGGCGACCTGGTCCGCCTGATGCGGTTCAGCCAGGGCGATGCCAACCTGGTCGAGCTGACCCTTCCGGGCGACGCCGCCCTCGTCGGCACGCGCGTCGGCGACGTGGCGTGGCCCGAGGACACGGCGCTGGTGACGATCATCCGCGAGGGCCGGGTACTGGTCCCGGGCAAGGACGACTCGCTGGAGGCCGGCGACGAACTGCTGTTCGTCGCGGCGCCGCACCGCGAAGAGGAGCTGGAGGAGCTGCTGTCGGCCTGACCGACGGCAGTGCCGGTCCTACCGGCGACCGGCTCCGATCCGTCGGATCCCGGCGGGGCCGTATCGCCCGGGCCCACCTCACCGCACCGGAGAAGCAGCCGCACGCAACCACCCCGCGCCTGCTTCTCCGGCACACCCGTGCCGCACGGCACCGGGATCCGCCCGCCAAGTCCTAGGCGGCGGCCAGGTCGCCGAGGATGTGGTCCGCCTCCTCGCTGAACGCACGCGCGATCGGTTCCTTCGCGTACGGGCGCAGCCGCCTGCGGAAGTCCGCCAGGAAGTCGTTGCATTGGGTGGACGACAGGTTGCCCGTGATCCGCAGCGCCTCACCGGCCTTGGCGCACGCCGCGTCGAGATCGCCCTGGGCCAGGTGCGCCGCGGCCATGAACGTGGTGTCCTGCGCACACCGACGGGTCGCGCCGGCCCGGCGCAGCTTCATCGACGCGCCCGCGAAGCCGTGGATCTTGTCCGGCAGGCCCAGGTCGCGGTGGCTGTGCGCGAACTCGTGCTGCAACTCGGACTCGTCGAAGTAGTTGCACCACGACGGGTCGTCCTCGACCGCGTTCGCCGCGTCCAGATGCCGCTCGGCCGTCCCCATCGCCCGCTCGCACGCGCGCCGGTCGCCCAGCGCCGCGTAGCCCCGCGCCTCCATCGAGGCCACGATCGCGCGCGCCCGCGGGCCCAACCGGCTCCCGCCGCCCTGCTCGGCGGCCCGGGCCAGCTGGACCGCCTCCCACCCGTGGCCCAGATACACCGCCTGGCAGGCCATGTTGGCCATCACATACGCCCCGTACGCCGGGTCGTCGGCCGCCTGGGCCAGCCGCAGCGCCTGGATGTGATAGCGCTGGGCGAGCGCGTGCCGGCCGGAATCGAACGACAACCACCCCGCCAACTCGGTGAGTTCGGCCACCGCCCGGAACAATCGGCGGCCCACCTCCTCGCCGTAGGAGCCGGCCAACTTGGTCCGCGCGACGCCGTTGAGGTGGTGGACCACGGTGTCCCGCAGATCCCCGCCGCCCTGGGCACGGTCGAGTCGGCGAAACGCCAGGACGGTCTGGTGGATGCGTAGTACGTCTGCGTCGCGCACCGTGGTGGGGCCGTGCGAGGCAAGCTGCTCGGGCTCGCCCTCGGCCCCGGATGCGGTCGACCAGAACAACGCGGGAGCGGCGAACGCCCCGGCGCCGAAGGCCGTGTTGGCCAGGAAAGTACGGCGGTTCATGTCTCTCTCCGACAATTCGGCCACGGCGTGTCTGACTTCGGCCGCGGTCCGGGCGACGATCAGCCCGTCGAAGGGGTCGGGGGTCGGTGGTCGCCGATCACGCAAGCCGAGGTCCGCGACGGTCAGTTCGCAGCCCAGACGTCGGCCCAGGGCCTCCGCCAACAGCTCGGGAATCGGCCACCGCGGCTGCGCGCCTTCGAGCCATCGGGCCACCGAGGTGTGGCTGCACCCGAGGTGCAGCCCGCGGCGCTCGGCCACCACGTTGACCCAGCGGGCCAGTTCGCGCCGGGAGAGACCGGCTTGTGTCACCAATGCGATGAGGTCACCGTTTCCGGCCACCGTCCCCGCCTCCTTCGTCCACTGGAGGTCTAACGGGACGCTAATCGCACAGTTACGGGATCATGCGGTAATGACTGATTCGACCGCAGCTGGTCCAAATTCTCCGGGATCGACCGGAGTTCTCGGCAGGAATGATCACTCGAGCGACCAATTCGGCAAATCTTCCGATAATAAACTCCGACAGCCGGACAACGGTAGCCGGAATCGAAGCGGGAACCGAGGTCGAAGCGAAAATCCGCACGCACGCCGCGACGCCCGTCGTGCCGCAAACCGAGAACGCGGTCCGGAAAAAGAAGCCGGACACACAAGCAGAAAATACGAGCGCGCCAAGCCGAAATGGCAAGCCCGAACGAATGCCGGACTCGCCCTTCCGAACTCGCCCTTCCGGGCTCGACCCGCCCCGCTCAGTCCGCGACGCGGCCTTCCCGCCGCTCGTCGCGCTGCTCCACCACCGGAGCCGCGCCCGACTCCACGCCGGCGGCACGCTCCCCCTCCGCACCCTCGCCCTCGTCCTCCTCGTCGGCGACCTTCACCGGCGGCGGAGCCTTGGACATGATCAGCCAGGTGATGTAGCAGGCCACCAGGAACGGCGGCACACCCAGCGCGACCTTCGCGATGCCCAGAGCCGTGACGTTGCCCGTCCAGTAGATCGGGATCTGGATCACGATGCGCAGCACGAACATGACGAACCAGACCCAGGTGGCCTTGCGGTACGCCGCGTAGCGGGCCGGGATCCGCCGCCAGGTGAAGTTCTCGCCCAGCATCGGGCCGAGCAGGACGCCGATGATCGGCCAGCGGACCAGAATCGAGATCAGGTAGGCGAGCGCGTAGCCGCCCGACAACAACATCCCGAACGCGTAGAAGTTCTCCGCCTTGCCGGACTTCACCGCGATCCACCCGGCCAGCGCGACGCCCAGGAAGCCGCCGAGCGCGTGCTGCAGCGTCTCCCGGCGGATGATCCGTACCACCGCGAACGCCAGCGCGACACCGCCGGCGGTCATCGCCGCCGTCCAGGTGGACCGACTGATCGTGTAGGCGATCACGAAGACCAGCCCCGGCACGGTCATGTCGATCATGCCCCGAACACCGCCGAAGGCGGCGATCATCGAGGCCGCGCTGTCGGTGGGGGCCTGGCGGTCGCCGGGCGCGCCGGAAGCGGGTTTATCCATGGAGGCGGTCACTCGTTCACTCTCGGCCGACGGGGCGCAGTTCATACCTGGGGTTGAACAGAACGGGCCGCCCCTGAGTGGTGCTGACCCGACCGTGGGCGACCAACTGCCGCCCCGGCTCGATCCCGGCTATTCGCCGCCGACCCAACCAGACCACCGACAACGCGCCCGATCCGTCGTAGATCTCCGCCTCGAGCGCGGGTACGCCCGCCCGCGGCCGGAAGGTCACCGTGCGCAGCGTGCCGCCGACCGTGATCAGATCCCGCTCGACCACGTCCACGATCTTCGTGCAGCCCAGCCGCTGGGTGTCGTGCAGCAGCTCCTCGGCGTGCAACTCCTCATGGGTCGACGTCCATCGATCCAACATCCGCCGCAATCGCCCGGATCTACGCTCCACGCCGGCTGCGCTACCACTCATGCCGGCAAGGGTACCGCCTATCCCACGGCCCTCCGAGGTCCGAAACCTCCCACCCACCGTCGGCCCCCACGGCCCGACCGACACCACCGGCCCCGGACCCCGCCGCCGCGTCGCGCCACGCCCGCGGTCCACGAACCGCACCGCGCCGGCAAGGCGCGGCGCTAACCCTCGAACCGATACCCCATCCCGGGCTCGGTCAGCAGATGCCTGGGGTGCGACGGGTCGTGCTCCAGCTTGCGCCGCAGTTGCGCCATGTAGACCCGCAGATAGTTCGTCTCCGTCCCGTACTGCGGCCCCCACACCTCCTGCAACAGCGCCCGCTGGCTGACCAGCCGGCCGGCGTGCCGGACCAGCACCTCCAGCAGATGCCACTCGGTCGGCGTCAGTCGCACGTCCGCGCCGTCGCGCGAGACCCGCTTGGCCGCGAGGTCCACCGTGAACGAGTCGGTGACCACGACCGGCGCCTCCTCCTCCGGCACCGCGCGCCGCACCGCCGCCCGCAGCCGGGCCAGCAGCTCGTCCATCCCGAACGGCTTCGTCACATAGTCGTCCGCGCCCGCGTCCAGGGCCGCGACCTTCTCGGCCGAGGCGTGCCGCGCGGACAGCACGATGATCGGGATCCTGGTCCACCCGCGCAGACCCTTGATCACCTCGACCCCGTCGATGTCCGGCAGCCCCAAGTCCAGCAGCACCACGTCCGGATGCCGGTCCGCGGCGGCGGTCAGCGCCGCCGTACCGTCGCCCGCGGTGTCCACGTCGTAGCCGCGGGCCTTGAGGTTGATGGCCAGGGCCCGCACGATCTGTGGCTCGTCGTCGACGACCAGGACCCGTGTCATCGTTGTTCCTCCCAAGTGGTTCGTTCCTCGGCCGCGGGGGTGGATCCCGCGACCGCGCCGCCGGCCGGCGATCCGGCCGTGCGCAGTGCCAGCACCATCGTCAATCCGCCACCGGGGGTGTCCTCCGCGGTCAGTGTGCCGTCCATGGCCTCCGCGAAGCCGCGGGCGACCGCAAGCCCGAGTCCCACCCCGTTGCCCTTCGGCGCGTCGCCCAGGCGTTGGAACGGTTCGAAGATCCGCCCCTTCGACTCGTCCGGCACCCCGGGACCGCGGTCGGCCACCCGCAGTTCGACCCGGTCCCTGAGCGCGCCGGCCGACACGTGTACCCGGCGGCCCGGCGGGTTGTGCTTGACCGCGTTCTCGATCACGTTGGCCAGTACCCGCTCCAACAGCCCCGCGTCCGCGCACACCGCCGGCAGCGTCTCGGGGATGTCCAGCGCCACCCGCTCCTCGGCCACCCCGGCCAGCGCGCCCGGCACCACCTCGTCCAGACCGATGTCGCCCATCAGCGGGGTGACCGTACCCGTCTGCAACCGGCTCATGTCGAGCAGATTGCCGATCAGCGTGTCCAGCCGATCGGCGCCGAACTCGATCGCCGCGAGCAGCTCCGCCTCGTCCTCCTCCGACCAGCTCACGTCCTCGGCCCGCAGGCTGGACACGCTCGCCTTGATCGTGGCCAGCGGGGTGCGCAGGTCGTGCGAGACGGCGGCGAGCAGCGCGGTGCGGATCCGGTTGCCCTCCTTGAGCTGCCGCGCCTGCGCGGCCTCCGCGACCAGTTGCCGGCGCTCCAGGACCACCGCGGCCTGCGCCGCGAACGCCCCGAGCACCCGCCGGTCCTCGGCCGGCAACACCCGCCCGGACAGGGTGAGCGCGAGCGAGTCGGACACCGGCACGTCCACGTCGGCGTCGTCGGGCCTGATCGCGGGATGCGGTCCCACGCTGCCGACGCACGACCACGGGCTGTGGTGTTCCTCGCGCTGGAGCAGCGCGACCGACTCCATCCCGAACGTCTCGCGCACGCGGTCGAGCAGCGCCGGCAGCGCCTGCTCGCCGCGCAGCACGCTGCCCGCCAAAAAGCTCAGGGTCTGCGCCTCGGCCTGGCTGCGCGCGGCCTGGTGGGTGCGCCTGGCCGCCAGGTCCACCACCGAGGCCACCGACAGCGCGACCAGCACGAAGATGCCGAGCGCGAGCATGTTCTCCGGGTCGGCGATGGTCAGGTTGTGCAGCGGCGGCGTGAAGTAGTAGTTGAGCAGGACCGAGGACACCACGGCGGTCAGGATCGAGGCCCACAGGCCGCCGATGAGGGCGACCGCGACGGTGACCGTCAGGAACAGCAACATCTCGGTGGACAACCCGTGGCTGCCGCGCGTCGCGTCCAGGATGAAGGTGAGCGCGACCGGCCCGATCACCGTCACCGCCCACGACGCGAGCCGCCTGCCGCGCCCCAGGGGTGAGCGCAGTGGGCGCAGCACCCGCCCCACGCCCGCGTGTTCGTGGGTGACGATGTGCGTGTCGATGTCGCCGGACTGCGCGGCGACGGTGGCGCCCACGCCGGGGCCGAACAGGTACTGCCAGGGCTTGCGCCGGCTGCTGCCGAGCACGATCTGCGTCGCGTTGACGCCGCGCGCGAAGGACAGCAGCGCGGTGGGCACGTTCTCGCCGACCACCGAGTGGAAGGTGCCGCCGAGCGACTCGACCAGCGCGCGCTGGCGGGCCAGCGCCTCCGGGGAGGCGCCGGTGAGGCCGTCGCTGCGCGAGACGTAGACCGCGAGCAGTTCGCCGCCGGAGCCGCGGGTGGCGATCCGCGCGGCGCGGCGCAGCAGCGTCTCACCCTCGGGGCCGCCGGTCAGGCCGACGACGATGCGCTCGCGCGCCGGCCAGGTCGCGTCGATCTGGTGTTCGCTGCGGTACTGCTGGAGGTATTCGTCCACCCGGTCCGCGGTCCACAGCAGCGCCAACTCGCGCAGCGCGGTCAGGTTGCCGACCCGGAAGTAGTTGGACAGCGCCGCGTCGACCTTCTCCGGCGCGTACACGTTGCCGTGTGCCATTCGCCGGCGCAGTGCCTCCGGCGCCATGTCGACCAGTTCGATCTGGTCGGCCCGGCGGACCACCTCGTCGGGCACGGTCTCGCGCTGGGGCACGCCTGTGATCGACTCGACCACGTCGTTGAGCGATTCGAGGTGCTGCACGTTGACCGTGGAGATCACGTCGATCCCCGCGTCGAGGATTTCCTCGATGTCCTGCCAGCGCTTCTCGTTGCGCGAGCCGGGCACATTGGTGTGCGCGAGTTCGTCGACGAGGGCGATTTTCGGCCGCCGGGTGATCACCGCGTCCACGTCCATCTCGGTGAACGAGCCGCCTCGGTGGACCATGTCCCGCCGGGGGACCACCTCCAGACCCTGAAGTGCCTCCTCGGTGCTGGGTCGGCCGTGGCATTCCACGAAACCGACCACGACGTCGCTGCCGCGCCTGCGCCGACGCTGCCCCTCGCCCAACATCGCGTAGGTCTTGCCGACGCCGGGCGCCGCACCGAGATAGATCCGGAGCTTGCCGCGTGCCATGACATCCATTCTCTGTCTCGGGTCGGAGGGTGCCGGCACCGGCACGCTCCGACCCGCGAACATCGTGACCGCCCCGTCAGCGGGCGAGCTTGGCGAGGGCGATGTTGAGCTCCAGCACGTTCACCCGCTCCTGGCCGAGGAAGCCGATGTTACGTCCGTCCTCGTGCTTGTCGACCAGCGCGCGCACCTTGGCAACGTCCAGGTTGCCGCGCTCCTTGGCCACCCGCTCGACCTGGATCAGCGCGTACGCCCTGGAGATGTGCGGGTCCAGGCCGGATCCGCTCGCGGTGACCGCGTCCACGGGGACCCGGTCCTCTCCGACGCCGTTGAACTTGGCCACCTGTGCCTTGCGGTCGGCGACGAGCTTGACGAAGGTCGGGTTCTCGGGGCCGTAGTTGGACGCGCCCGAACCGAGGCCGTCGTAGTTCGCGGCCGACGGACGCGGCTGGAACCACTTCGGGTCGGGCAGCGTACCGACGCCCGCCGCCTGCTCGGCGGTCAGCGCGCCGCCGCCCTGGAGGTAGGTGTATCCGGCGCCGTCCGCCGTCGCCAGCACCTCGCGGCCGTCCGCGTCGAACTTGCGCGGGTTGCCCTGGGCGTCGACGAGGTCGAAGGACTGGCCGATCAGGCTGGAGCCGACGTCCTTGCCGTTCACACCGACCATCGAGCCGTCGGCGTTGTCCTTGAACAGCGCCTGGGCGATCCCGGTCATCGACAGCGGATACAGGATGCCCAGGAGCACGGTGAGGACGAGGAAGGCGCGCAGGGCCGCGCCCAGGACGCGGATGCGGGTACTGAAGTTGGTGGCCATCTGAATCAACCGATTCCGGGGATGAGCGAGACGAGCAGGTCGATGATCTTGATCCCGACGAACGGGGCGATCAGGCCGCCGAGTCCGTAGATCCGCAGGTTGCGGGCGAGCAGCTTGTCGGCCGACATCGGCCGATAGCGCACACCGCGCAGGGCCAGCGGGATCAGGGCGACGATGATCAGGGCGTTGAAGATCACCGCCGAGATGATCGCCGACTCGGGGGTGGCGAGCTGCATGATGTTGAGCTTGTCCAGCGGGCCCAGGGCCTCGGCGCCCTTGATGCTCGCGAACATGGCCGGGATGATCGCGAAGTACTTCGCGACGTCGTTGGCGATGGAGAACGTGGTCAGCGCGCCGCGCGTGATCAGCAACTGCTTGCCGATCTCCACGATCTCGATCAGCTTGGTCGGGTTCGAGTCGAGGTCGACCATGTTCCCGGCCTCTTTGGCCGCCGAGGTGCCGGTGTTCATCGCCACGCCGACATCGGCCTGGGCCAGCGCCGGCGCGTCGTTGGTGCCGTCGCCGGTCATCGCGACCAGCTTGCCGCCCGCCTGCTCGCGCTTGATCAGCGCGAGCTTGTCCTCGGGGGTGGCCTCGGCGAGGAAGTCGTCCACGCCCGCCTCGTCCGCGATCGCCTTGGCGGTCAGCGGGTTGTCGCCGGTGATCATCACCGTGCGGATGCCCATGCGGCGCAGCTCGTCGAAGCGCTCCCGCATGCCCTCCTTGACCACGTCCTTGAGGTGGATGACGCCCAGGATCCGGGCGCCCTCGGTGTCCTCGACCGCGACCAGGAGCGGCGTGCCGCCGGCGGCGGAGATGGCGTCGACCAGTTCGCCGGACCGGGCGGGGACGTTGCCGCCGCGTTCGGACACCCAGGCGTTGATCGCGGAGGCGGCGCCCTTGCGGACCATGCGCACGCCGCGCTCGTCGCTCAGGTCCACACCCGACATCCGGGTCTGCGCGGTGAAGGCGATCCACTCGGCATGGGCGAGTTCGCCCTGGTGCCGCTCGCGCAGCCCGTACCGCTCCTTGGCCAGCACCACGATCGAGCGGCCCTCGGGCGTCTCGTCGGCGAGCGAGGACAGTTGCGCCGCGTCGGCCAGTTCCGCCTCCTCCACCCCGTCCACGGGGACGAACTCCGACGCCTGCCGGTTGCCCAGCGTGATCGTGCCGGTCTTGTCGAGCAGCAGCGTCGACACGTCGCCCGCCGCCTCCACGGCGCGCCCCGACATGGCCAGCACGTTGCGCTGCACCAGTCGGTCCATGCCGGCGATGCCGATCGCCGACAGCAGCGCCCCGATGGTGGTCGGGATCAGGCAGATCAGCAGCGCGACGAGGATGATCATCGACTGCTCGGCGTGCGCGTACATCGCCATCGGCTGCAGCGTGACGACCGCGAACAGGAAGATGATCGTCAGCGACGCGAGCAGGATGTTGAGCGCGATCTCGTTCGGCGTCTTCTGCCGGGCGGCGCCCTCGACCAGGGCGATCATCCGGTCGATGAAGGTCTTGCCGGGCTCGGTGGTGATCTTGACGACGATCCGGTCCGACAGCACCTTCGTGCCGCCGGTGACCGCCGAGCGGTCCCCGCCCGACTCGCGGATCACCGGCGCGGACTCGCCGGTGATCGCCGACTCGTCCACACTCGCGACCCCGTCGACGACGTCGCCGTCACCGGGGATGATGTCGCCGGCCTCGCAGACCACCAGGTCGCCGATGGCCAACGCGGTGGCCGCGACCTTCTCCTCGCGGCCGTCGACCAGGCGGCGGGCGACCGTGTCGGTCTTGGCCTTGCGCAGCGTGTCCGCCTGCGCCTTGCCGCGCCCTTCGGCGACCGCCTCGGCCAGGTTGGCGAACACCACGGTCAGCCACAGCCAGACGGCGACCAGCCAGGCGAAGGTGCTCGGGTCCTTGATCGCCATGACGGTGGTGATCACCGAGCCGATCTCGACCACGAACATGACCGGGGTGCGGACCATGATCCGGGGGTCGAGCTTGCGCAGCGCGCCGGGCAGCGACTTCAGCAGTTGACGGGGTTCGAACAGGCCGGCCGAGACCCGGCCGGGGCCGGCGGGGGCATCGACGTGTTCTTCGGTGGGGCGTATTGCGGTGTCTGTCATGCCAATCCCTCGGCAAGCGGCCCGAGAGCCAGGGCGGGGAAGAAGGTGAGGCCGGTGATGATCAGGATCACGCCGACGAGTTGGCCCACGAACAGGGGCTTGTGCGTCTGCAGGGTGCCCGCGGTGTCGGGGACGCTCTTTTGTTCGGCGAGTCGACCGGCCAGGGCCAGCACCAGTGCGATCGGCACGAACCGGCCGATCAGCATGGCCAACCCGATCGTCGTGTTGTAGAACTCGGTGTTCGCGCCGAGCCCGGCGAACGCGCTGCCGTTGTTGTTCGCCCCCGAGGTGAACGCGTACAGCACCTCCGAGATGCCGTGTGGCGAATCGGAGTTGAGGATCGCCGCCTGTTCACCGGGCAGCGCGATGGCGATGCCGGTGAAGGTCAGAATGGTCGCCGGCACCACGAGGATGTACATCGCGACCAGCTTCATCTCGCCGGCGCCGATCTTCTTGCCCAGGTATTCGGGCGTGCGGCCGACCATCAGACCGGCCACGAAGACCGCCAGGATCGCCATGATCAGGATCCCGTACAGGCCCGAGCCGACGCCGCCCGGCGTGATCTCGCCGAGCATCATGCCCAGCATGGTGATGCCGCCGCCGAGGCCGGTGAACGAGGAGTGGAACGAGTTGACCGCGCCGGTGGAGGTCATCGTGGTGGAGACCGCGAAGACCGACGAGCCGGGGATGCCGAACCGCTGTTCCTTGCCCTCCATCGCGCCGCCGGCCAGTTCCGGCCCGGCGCCGTTGCCGTGCGCCTCGGTCCACCACATCAGGCAGACCGCGACGAACCAGATCACGAACATCGCGGCGAGGATCGCGTAGCCCTGCTTGAGGTTGCCCACGAGCCGGCCGAAGGTGCGCGGCATGGAGAAGGGGATGACCAGGATCAGGAAGATCTCGAACAGGTTGGTGAAGGCGTTCGGGTTCTCGAACGGGTGCGCCGAGTTGGCGTTGAAGAAGCCGCCACCGTTGGTGCCCAGCTCCTTGATCACCTCCTGCGAGGCCACCGGACCGCCGGGGATGGTCTGCGTCCCGCCCGACAACGTCTGCACGGTGTGCGGGTCGGAGAGGTTTTGGATCGTGCCGGACGCGACGAGCACGATCGTGCCGATGATCGCGATGGGCAGCAGGATCCGGATCGAACCGCGGATCAGGTCGACCCAGAAGTTGCCGATCTCACCCGAGCGGACCCGCACGAACCCGCGCACCAGCGCGATCGCCACGGCCATGCCGACGGCGGCCGACACGAAGTTCTGCACGGTCAGGCCGACCATCTGGACCGTGTGGCCCATGGCGGTCTCACCGGAGTACGACTGCCAGTTCGTGTTCGCCGTGAACGACGCCGCAGTATTGAACGCCTGGTCCGGCGTGATCGGCTTCATCCCGAGGTCGAACGGCAGGTGGTCCTGGAACCGCTGCAGGGCGTAGAGCCCGAGCAGCGAGAACATGGAGAACCCGAGCACGCTGCGCAGGTAGACGGTCCAGCGCTGTTCGGCGTTCGGATCGGCGCCGATCAGCTTGTACAGGACGCGCTCGCCGCGCAGGTGTTTGTCACTGGAGTACACGCGGGCCATGTAGTCGCCGAAGGGGCGATGTACCGCGGCCAGGACGGCTATCAGCAGGGACAGCTGGAGTATCCCCGCGAGCGTGACGCTCACCTAGAACCTCTCGGGGAAGATCAGGGCCAGGACCAGGTAGCCGAGCAGGGCGATGGCGACGCTCAGGCCGACGATGCTGTCCGCGTTCACAGCTTCGCCACCCCCTTGGCGATCACGACGACCAGCGCGAAGAACGCGATCGTCAGGCATACGAAGGCCAGATCAGCCATCGCGCGTACTCCTTGGAACGGACGGGCGCTTGATCGCCCGTGGCGAGCTCATTGATAGCAGTTCCAAGCCGTCAAAAGTCACCATAAAAGGGGCAAAACCGAAAGCGTTGGCGGCGCCCTAACGTGCTTATATGCCTTCTTGACGCGCCCTTGACATCAAGATTCGCGAGCGCCCGGAACCGCGTACGCACAAAGCCCGGTTCCGCCTTTCGGCGGAACCGGGCTTCGGTGTCCTCGGGGTACAGCGGTGGAGCGGTGTAGCTAGCGCACCTCGGTGATCTCCGGGCCGCGCTGGAAGGGGTCCAGGTCGCCCGCGAAGCGGTTGTCCTCGGCGCCCTGCTGCGGCACCGCGAGCCCGCTGTTCGGGTCCACCTGGGCGTTCTCCGGCAGGCGCAGCAGGATCGGGTCGCGCGGCGCCATCGGGTCGTTGCCGCGGACCACGACGGTGTCGCGGAACATGGCCTCCAGGTCGGCGCCCACGGCGGGATCCACCGCGGCCCGGCCGGAGATCACCCCGCGCAGGAACCAGCGCGGGCCGTCGCAGCCGACGAACCGGACCAGCTGGTGGCCCTGCGTGCCGTCGGGGAGCTGGACCGGCACCTGGGCCCGCAGCTCCCAGCCCAGGCCCGCGTCCTGCTCGTCCACGACACCACCCTGCTGGGTGATGCCGGAGGCGATCTCGGCGCGCACCTCGTGCCAGATGCTCTCGTTGCGCGGGGCGGCGAACGCCTGCAGCTGCAGGCCGCTGTCCTCCAGCACCACGGTGGCCGCGATGATCATGTCGTTGGAGACCTCGACCCGCAATTCCATCCGCGGATCGGCCGGGATGAGCATCCCGCCGAGGTCGATGCGATCCTCGTGCGGATCCTCGAGCTCGTCGAAGTCCCACGGTCCGTCCGGCCGGGGCGCGGGCGGGACCGGTCGACTCAGCTCGTCGAGGTCCGCGTCGTCGGAGTCCGATGCGGCTCCGGCGTCGGGCGCCTCGTCGGCATCGTCCTCGTCCTCGATGATCTCGTCGAGGTCTTCGCGCTCCTCGACGGGCAGATCATCCTTTTCGCTGCGTCGGCGACGACCGAACACGTCACAGTCCTTCCCTGTCGGAAGCCGAGTGTTGCACGATGCCCGCGCTGCCCGCCGCGCCGACGCTCGAAACGCCGACCGCCGCGTGCCCGCCGGTGGAACCGAAGCCGCCTTCGCCCCGCCCGGACCCGGGCAGTTCGGCGACCTCGTGGAACCCCGCTCGCTCGACCCGTTGGATCACGAGTTGGGCGATGCGGTCGCCGCGTCGGAAGACGACCGGCGTACGCAGGTCGTGATTGACCACGACAACCTTGATTTCGCCACGGTATCCCGCATCGACTGTGCCCGGGGCGTTCACCAGGGATACTCCGCACCGCGCGGCGAGTCCCGAGCGCGGATGCACGAACGCGGCGTAGCCGTCGGGCAGCGCGATCGCGATGCCCGTGGGCAGCACCACACGCTCGCCGGGGGCGATCTCCGCGTCCTGCGCGGTCACCAGGTCGGCGCCGGCGTCGCCGGGGTGCTCGTACGCGGGCAGCGGCAATTCGGGGTCGAGCCGACGCACCAGGACGTCCACACTCGTGCTCACGGGTTCACCTCGAACGCTCGGCCTGCCTTGATCAAATCGGGGTTGTCCAGCACGCGCCGAACTTCCTCCGCACGTCCATTGTCGACGAAGTGCTCGAGTCCGACGCTGACGAACAACGCAGCCGCCTCGACCGCGATCGGCCCGTCCGCGGCGTCGAGCCGGCCCACCGCACGCGAGTAGATCTTGCGGCCGGCCACCGCCTCGCACCAGGCGTGGATGTACAGGGTGCTGCCCACCGGCACCGGGCGGCGGAAGTCCGTCTCCAGGTGCCCGGTCACCGCCGTGGTGTGCAGCATGTATCCGATCGCCCCGAGCGCCTCGTCGAACGCGCAGGTCAGCAGCCCGCCGTGGGCCAGGCCCGGGGCGCCCTGGTGCTGGGTGGTGACGGTGAACTCGGCGTCCACGGATACGCCCTCGCCGGCGCGCGTACGAAGGCGCAGCCCGCCCGGGGCGGCCTCGCCGCAGCCGAAGCAGTCGCTGTAGTGCTCGCCCAGCTCGGTGCCGGGCGACGGGGCGTCCGGGTGGGGCTGGGGCACCACCGCTTCCGGAGGCGGGGTCAGGGATGTTGGTCGACTCACGCCGAAGGACACTACCGTCGTTCCGACCGACACCTGCGCAGAGGCTCGGGGGCCTCGAGCGCCGCGGCCCGAGAGGGTCGCGGGACGGAAGGAAGCGCATGACCAAGAGTGTGGTCGTCACCGGGGCGACCGGTGGGATCGGCCTGGCCGTCGCCCTGGAACTGGCCGGATCCGGGTTCGACGTGATCGGCACCGCCCGGACCGAGGAGAAGGCCGAGCGGCTGCGCGAGAGCGCCGAGCGGGCCGAGGTGGGCGTGCGCACGGTCCTGCTCGACGTCGCCGACGCCACCTCGACGGTGCGGGCCTTCACCGAGATCGCCCAGATGACCGACGGCGGCCCGTGGGCGGTGGTCAACAACGCCGGCATCGCCCAGCCCGGCGCGATCGAGGACGTGGACGACGAGGGGGTCCGCGCGCAGCTGGAGACCAACCTGGTCGCGCCCGCGCGGATCGCGCGCCTGGTCCTGCCGCAGATGCGCCGCCGCCGCGACGGGCGGATCGTCAACATCTCCTCGATCTCCGGCCGGGTCTCCTCGCCCTTCGTGGGCTGGTACTGCGCGAGCAAGCAGGGCCTGGCGGCGATCTCGAACGCGCTGCGGATCGAGACCGCCGGTTTCGGCGTCAAGGTGGTGCTGATCGAACCGGGCAGCTTCGGCACCGACATCTGGGAGCGGAGCATGGCCCGGATGCCGCCGCGCAAGACGTCGGCGTACCACGACTCCTACGAGGTCGCCGACGAGGTGTTGCGGCGGGCCAAGACGCTGCCCGATCCGGCTCCGGTGGCGCACGCGGTGCGCACCGCACTGAGCGTGCCCCGCCCGCGTCCGCGCTATCTGGTGGGCAACGACGCCCGGGCCGGGGCGGCGCTGGACCTGCTGGCCCCGACCGTGCTTTCGGATTACGCCAAAGGAGTGGCGACGGGCCTGCGTACGCCCCCGGAGCGGGTCACCCGCGCCCTCGCCCGGTTGACCCGGCGGCACGGCCCCCGCTGAAACCCGCGGGCCGCCCATGACAGGCTTGGGGCCATGCAGGCGTACAGCGAACGACTCGGCGTGCCGGCCTCGTGGTGGGCCCTGACCGTGCTCATGGCCGTCTCGGGCGGGCTGGTGGGCCTGGCCTTCGGGATCGTGCCGACCATCGTGCTCACCCTGGTCCTGGGCGCACTGACCGCCTGGGCCACGAGCGCCTACGGCTCGGCGCGGATCACCGTGACCGAGACCGAGGTGTGCGCGGGGCGCGCGCGGGTGCCGCTGAGCGCGCTGGGCGCGGGCGTCGCGCTCGACCCCGAGCAGGCGCGCTCGTTGCGGATGGAAAACGCCGACCCCCGCGCGTTCATGCTGCTGCGCGCCTACATCCCCGGGGCGGCGCGGATCGAGGTCGTCGACCCGGCCGATCCGACGCCCTACCTCTACCTGTCCTCGCGCAACCCCCAGCGTCTTGTCGACGTGGTGGCCGCGCTGCGCGCCCGCGCCTGACCCGGTCGCGGGCGGGCCCGGTCCGACTCGATCGAGCCGAAAGGGCTCGATCCGGACCGGCGCCGACAGTCAAGAACGCCCGCCCTGTGCCGGCGGACGTTCGACTTCGTACGTCATGCGTGCGTCTTCGGTATCTCCTGTGCCCCATGTCGTGTCCTTGTGTTCAAGGACGCTCGGCGAACGTCGACGGTCCAACTCCTGCCGGTACCCGTGTGGCGTGTGCAGGGTTGCCGTTCATCGCCGGTCGTCCTCGACCGAACACGGTCAGGCGCAGTCGCTGCAGATCGGCTGGCCGTCCTTTTCCTTGGCCAGCTGGCTGCGGTGGTGCACCAGGAAGCAGCTGGAGCAGGTGAACTCGTCGGCCTGCTTCGGGACGACCCGGACGGACAGCTCCTCATTGGAGAGGTCCGCGCCGGGAAGCTCGAGAGACTCGGCCTGCTCGAACTCGTCGACGTCGACCGAACCGGCCGACTTGTCCACGCGCCGAGCCTTCAGCTCCTCGATGCTGTCTTCGTTGATGTCGTCGTCGGTCTTACGCGGGGTGTCGTAGTCGGTTGCCATGTACCTCTCCCCCTCCGGGTGGATCTGCGGTGCTCAGTCGTGCAGGCACCGCCCCTGAACCTTCATTGGACGATGCCTTCAGCGCACGTAACGCGCGAGGGGCCGGAGTTGTGCCCGACCCGAAGCGCAGATTTTGCCTTACATCAAGGCTCGTTACGCAATCGACACCCAACCGAACCCCCAAAGAGGTGACTTGGTTGGATGGGGGGCCACTGTAACCCCGTACCGCCCTGCACAACCAGGAGGAATCGTGACGGTCTACGCGCTGGGTGATCAAGTACCCAAGGTGCACCCCGATGCGTATGTGCACCCGGACGCGGTCGTGATCGGCAGCGTGGAGATCGGCGCGGATTCTACGGTGTGGCCGGGCGCCGTATTGCGCGCGGACCACGGCCGCATCGTGATCGGCGAGCGCACGTCGGTGCAGGACGGGTGCGTCCTGCACACCACGGCGCCGTGGCCGACGGTAGTGGGCGACGAGTGCGTGATCGGTCACATTGTGCATTTGGAGGGCTGCGTGATCGAGGATCGCTGCCTGGTCGGCAACGGCGCGGTGGTCATGCATCAGGCCGTGGTGCGCACGGGTGCCCTGGTGGGAGCGGGTGCGGTGGTCGGAAATCGGATCGAGGTGCCGTCCTACGCGATGGCGCTCGGGGTGCCGGCGAAGATTCGGGAGAACGCCGTCAAGCCCGGCGCGTTCGCCGAGGCGGTGCGCAGCTACGTCGAGAACGGCCGCCGTTTCCGCCGCGACCTGCGCCGCCTGGACTGATCCGCGGCCGCCGGCCACGCTGACCGGATGTGTCCGATCGCACACGCGGGCGCGGGTTTGAATGCCCGGATCGACCCGTATATAAGTGCGACACGGGGGGTTGGAACCATACGGGGAGATACGTGCTCGAGTTGGCCGGCCTGGACAAACGGTTCGGCGCGAAGGTCGTCCTCGACGACCTCTCGTTGACCGTACAGCCAGGCCAGATGTTCGGATTCGTCGGCACCAACGGGGCGGGCAAGACCACGACCATGCGCATCGCGCTGGGCGTGTTGGCGGCCGATCGGGGCGAGATCCGCTGGCGGGGTGCCCCGGTGGACCGGAAGGTGCGACGACGCTGGGGATACATGCCGGAGGAACGCGGCCTGTATCCGAAGATGCGCATCCGGGACCAGCTGGTCTACTTGGCCGAGCTGCACGGGATGTCGCGGACCGAGGCGCAGACGTCGGCCGCGCACTGGTTGACCCGGCTGCGGGTGACCGGCGCTCCCGGGGACCGCCTGGAGACCCTGTCGCTGGGCAATCAGCAGCGTGTGCAGCTGGCCGCCGCGCTGGTGCACGAGCCGGAGCTGCTGGTCCTGGACGAGCCGTTCTCCGGCCTGGACCCGGTCGGTGTGGACGTGATGGCAGGTGTGTTGCGCGAGCGCACCGCGGCGGGGGCCTCGGTGGTCTTCTCCAGCCATCAGCTCGAACTCGTCGAGTCGCTCTGCGACGCGGTCGGGATCATCAACGGCGGGCGCATGCACGCCTCGGGCACGGTGGCCGAATTGCGCGGCGACGATCGCGCGGTGCGCTATCGGGTGCGCGTGGTGGGGGCGCCCGCGGGCTGGGCGGAGGCGCTGCCCGGCGTGCGGGTGCTCGGCCCGGCCGCTGAGGACGCGGTGTTGGTCGAACTGCTCCCGGGGACGAGCGAGCAGACGCTGCTGAACGCGGCCCGGGCGGCGGGCCGGGTGCTCGCCTTCGCGCCCGCCGCCCCTTCCCTTGCGGAACTCTTCCGCGAGGTGGTCGACGGCGAGGGCGCCGACCCGGGGGCAGGCGCCCCGGAAGCAGGCGACCCGCCGGTCTCGAACCCGGAGGAGACAGGCGGCACCGCGGGCTCGAACCCGGCGGTCGGCGAGGAATCGGAGGTCGGCGCGTGAGCACCGGTGGCAGCACGTTTTGGTCCGCCGTGCGTCTGGTCGCGCGCCGCGAGTTCACCGAGCGCATCCGGGACCGGGGTTTCCAGATCTCGGTGGGCGTCATGCTGGTGATCCTGCTCGCCTCGGTGACCGTCCCGGCCATGCTCGGCGGCGGCTCGGACAAGTACGACGTGGCCTTCCTCGGTCCGCAGAGCACGCAGCTGGCGCAGACCGCCGAGCGCCAGGCGGCGCTGCTCGACGTGGACGTGCGCGTGGGTACGGTGGCCGACCGCGCGGCGGCGGAGAAGGCGCTGGCCGACGGCAAGCTGGACGCGGTCGTGGACGACGGCCGGATCCTGGTGGACTCCAAGCTGTCCGACCCGCTGGCGGCCGTGCTGCAGAGCGCCTGGGCCACTGTGGAGCGCGATCTGCGGCTGAGCGCGCGCGGCATCGACCCCGGCGCGGTGAACCAGGCGTCGGCGATCCAGCCGATGCCCAAGACCACGCTGGATCCCGACGCCGACCAGCGCGACGCGCGCAAGGGCATCGCCTTCGTCGGCACCCTGGTGCTCTACGGCATGTTGATGCTCTTCTGCATGTGGGTGGCCACCGGCGTGGTGGAGGAGAAGTCGAGCCGGATCGTGGAGATCCTGCTGGCCACCGTGCCCGCTCGGGCGCTGCTGACCGGCAAGGTCCTCGGGATCGGCCTGCTCGGGCTGCTGCAGATGCTGGTGACCGCGGTGGTCGGGCTGGCCGCGGCGACCGCGCTCGGCACCGTCGAGTTGACCGCGGCGATGATCTATCCGGTGGCGCTGGTGCTGCTGTGGTTCGTGGTGGGCTACGCGCTCTACGCGTGCATGTTCGCCGCGGCGGCGGCACGGGTGTCCCGCCAGGAGGATCTGCAGAACGTGATCACGCCGATGACCTCGCTGCTGATCGGCTCGTTCCTGGCCGCCGTCTTCCTCGGGCAAAAGGGCGGCACGATCGCCCACGTGCTCGCCTACGTCCCGCCGTTCTCGGCGATGCTCCAGCCGGTGCTGACCGCCGCCGACGAGGTGTCGGTGGTGGAGAACCTGGTCGCCTTCGCGATCGCGCTGGTGGCACTGGTGGGGCTGGTGCGGCTCGCGGCCCGGATGTACGAGGGCGCGGTGTTGCGGATGGGCGGCAAGGTCGGCTTCAGGGAGTCCCTCGGCGCGGCCCGCAAGGGCTGACCCGGGCACCGCGCGCGACGGCGGGCAGGGGTCGACCCGGGCACCGCGTACGACGGGCCCGCCGCCTCCGTCCGGGAGGCGGCGGGCCCGTCGCGCGTCGTGGTGCCGGTCAGGCGCGGTTGGCCGCCTTGCGGGCCTCCAGGGCCAGTCGGCGCTCCTCGAAGCGGGTCGCCTGGGTGTTCAGGCCGTCCAGGAACACCGCGAGCTCCTCGCGGGCCTTCTCGCCCTCGGGGCCCAGGTCGGTGCGCTCCATCACCTTGAGGTTGCGCAGCACCGGCAGGAGCACGTCGTTCTGGTGGATCGGCAGGTTGTACACGCCACCCACGGCGAGCTTGACCGCCGCGCGCTCGAAGCCGCCGATGCCGTGTCCGGGCATCCGGAAGTCGGTGACCATGTCGGTCACCGCGCGCATCGCCTGGTCCGGCGCGATCTCGAAGGCGGCCCTGAGCAGGTTCCGGTAGAAGACCATGTGCAGGTTCTCGTCGGTCGCCACCTTCACGAGCAGCTGCTCGGCGATCGGGTCGCCGCAGGTGCGGCCCGAGTTGCGGTGCGAGACCCGGGTGGCCAGCTCCTGGAAGGTCACGTAGGCGATCACGTGCAGCGGATTGTCCATGTGGTCGCCCTGGTAGCCGGCCTCCATGTGTTCCATCCGCGAACGCTCCAGCGCGACCGGGTCCACCGCCCGGGCGGCCATCAGGTAGTCGCGGATCGCGATGCCGTGCCGGCCCTCCTCGGCCGTCCACCGGTGCACCCACGTGCCCCACGCGCCGTCGCGGCCGAACATCGCCGCGATCTCGTAGTGGTAGCTGGGCAGGTTGTCCTCGGTCAGCAGGTTCAGCGTCAGCGCTATCCGGCCGACGTCGGTGAGCCCCGACTCCTCCGGGGTCCACGCCTCGCCGCCGAGTACGCCGTCGAAGTCGCGACCCGCGCTCCACGGCACGTACTCGTGCGGGAACCACTCCTTGGCCGCGGCGAGATGGCGGTCGAGCTCGACGGCGACGACCTGCTCCAACTCACGAAGCAGGTGCGGGCCGGTCGGTGCGGCGGCGAGAAGATTCATCGGCACTCCAGTGCATAGGCAGACGGCGTCGTACAGCGGCAGACAGGGAGGACGACGCTGTGCATCGCCCGCACGACGCGTCCCTACGTTCCCGTAACTTACGACAGCGTAGGTTGGTTCCACCCTCAGACGGAAATGTGATCCCCGACTCTCGTACATGCGTACGAATACGGGCGCTCGCGGCGGCCCTCGACAGCGGGCCGCCGCCGGCCGGAAACAGTCGGTGACCAGAGGGCGATCAGCCGATCGGGAAACCGATCCGCATCATCAGCCCGCCCTCTTCCCGGGGCTCGACCTCGATCCAGCCGCCGTGCGCGCGCACGATCGAACGCACGATGGACAACCCCAGGCCCACGCCCTTGTCGCTGGCGATCCGTTCGGTCCGCAGCCGCCGGAACGGCTCGAACATGTTGTCCACCTCGTAGGCGGGCACCACCGGCCCGGTGTTGGTCACGGTCAGCACCGCGACACCCGCGCCCGACTCGGTGGAGATGTCGACGGTGCCGCCGGCCCGGTTGTAGCGCACCGCGTTTTGGATCAGGTTCATCGCGACCCGCTCCAACAACACCCCGTTGCCCTGGAGCACGGCCGGACCCAGCTCGTCGTGCAGGGTCACCTCGCGCTCGGCCGCCTCGGCGCCGGTCTGGTCCACCGCGCGGCGGGCCACCTCGGCCAGGTCCACCGGCTTGCGCTCGGTCAGCTCGTTGTCGCTGCGGGCCAGCAGCAGCAGGCCCTCGATCAGTCCCTCGCTGCGCTCGTTGGTGGCCAGCAGGGTCTTGCCGAGCTGTTTGAGCTCGACCGACGCCTCCGGGTCGCCGAGCGCGACCTCCAGGAGGGTGCGGTTGATCGCCAGCGGCGTGCGCAACTCGTGCGAGGCGTTGGCAACGAACTTGCGCTGCGACTCCAGCGAGCGGTCCAGCCGGTCGAGCATGTCGTCGAAGGTGTCGGCCAGCTCCTTGAACTCGTCGTCGGGCCCCTCCAGGTCGATGCGCCGGTGCAGGTTGGATCCGGCCACCTCGCGGGCGATGGAGGTGATCCGCCCCAGCGGGCGCAACACCCGACCCGCCATCACGTAGCCGAAGCCGAAGGCGATCACCGAAAGCAGCAGCAGCGCGAGCAGCGACTGCTGCAGGAGCGAGTTCAGCGCCGCGTCGCGCTGGTGGATCTGCTGGAGGCTCTGCCACTGGTCGAACTGGTCGGGCGTCATCGGCACACCGTTGATGGTCATCAAGGTGTTCGGGGCCAGGGTCAGATTCAGCCGGCCCTCGTTCAGGCTCTGCCGCACCAGCAGGTAGACGGTGGCGAGCAGGAGCACCCCGGCGATCACGAACATGCCGCCGTAGAGCGCGGTCAGGCGCATCTTGATGGTGGACCGCAACAGGTCCGGAAGCTGTGAGGGGGCCATCCGCGACAGCCGCGACATCTCCGCCGCGTCGTCGGCGTCGCGGCCCAGGATCAGCCGCCGACCGCCGGCGGTCGGGCGCTGCGGGTCGCGGCCCGCCTCGCGCGCGGGCTCCCGGTTCGGTTTGGTGGGCGGCGCGCTCGGCGGCGCGCTGGGGCGCGGCGGCTGGGGCGGCCGGCC